>NZ_JBRRES010000006.1:0-138521 GCF_056760395.1 Stenotrophomonas sp. STEN009
ACCCCTAAAACAACCCCCCACACGCCAAACCGTCCGGGGGGGGGTGGGTGTTTTCTGTTCCCCCTCAATACCATGTCCCCACCGTGCTAAACCCCCCCCCTACCCCGAACCCGCCGGGGGTAACCGGGCGGTTTTCCGTTCGGGTGAAAGTTCTTGCAGTGGCCACGACATCGGCGTAGCATCCGGGTTCGTGCGCGGCGCCGATGCCGCAGATGCGGTCCCGGAATGGCGAACGCGGTCAGCACATATCCAACGGTCGGGATTCCCGGCCGTTTTGCTTTTTAAGGGGGCGGCAGTACAGTCGGAAACCTTGAAGGAAGCGAAACGTTGGATATGACCACGAACGAAAAGGCGGCCCGTGCGCTGCCGGTACAGGACGCGCGGATCTACCCGCGCGGGGGGCTGGATGTGCTGTCGCGGGCAGAAGTGGCGCGCCTGCGCGACGCCTCCGGCGGCGGCATGCACGAGCTGCTGCGCCGCTGCGCGCTGGCTGTGCTGACCAGCGGCAGTGCGTCGGATGATCCGCGCGCGGCGCGCGATCTCTATCCCGACTTCGACATCCAGGTCGCGCAGCAGGATCGCGGTGTGCGCATCGACCTGGTCAACGCGCCGGCGATGGCCTTCGTCGATGGCGAAATCATCCGCGGCGTGGCCGAGCTGCTGTTTGCCGTGGTCCGCGACCTCGCGTACATGGCCATCGAAATGGGCCCGGCCTACGCGGCCGAACTGGAGTCTTCCGAAGGCATCACCAACGCGGTGTTCGGCCTGCTGCGCAACGCGCGCATCCTCAACCCCGGTGACCCGAACCTGGTGGTCTGCTGGGGCGGTCACTCGATCTCGCGCGATGAATACCTGTACACCAAGCAGGTGGGCTACGAGCTGGGCCTGCGCGGCCTGGACATCTGCACCGGTTGCGGACCGGGTGCGATGAAGGGCCCGATGAAGGGGGCCACGATTGCCCACGCCAAGCAGCGCAAGACGGTGACCCGCTACATCGGCCTGACCGAGCCGGGCATCATCGCCGCGGAATCGCCCAACCCGATCGTCAACCATCTGGTGATCATGCCGGACATCGAGAAGCGCCTGGAGGCGTTCGTCCGCATCGGTCACGGCATCATCGTGTTTGCCGGTGGTGTCGGCACCGCCGAGGAGATCCTGTACCTGCTCGGTATCCTGCTGCGCGACGAGAACAAGGACCTGCCGTTCCCTCTGATCCTGACCGGCCCGACCGTGGCTGCGCCGTATTTCGAACAGATCGACCGCTTCATCCGGCTGACCCTGGGCGATGCCGCCGCAGAGCGTTACGAGATCATCATCGGCGACCCGGTTGCCGTGGCCAGGAAGATGTCCGCCGGCATCAAGCGCGTGCGCGAGCATCGCCTGGCGCAGAAGGATTCGTTCTTCTTCAACTGGTCCATTGAGATTCCGTGGGAGTACCAGCAGCCCTTCGTGCCGACGCATGAGGCCATGGCTGCACTGGATCTGCACCATGGGCGTGCGCCGCATGCCCTTGCGGCGGACCTGCGTCGTGCCTTCTCCGGCATCGTTGCCGGCAATGTGAAGGAGGATGGCATGCGCCGCATCGAGCAGTTCGGGCCGTTCCAGATCCACGGTGACCCGGACATGATGCAGGCCCTGGATGCGCTGCTGCGCGCCTTCGTCGAGCAGCGCCGGATGAAGATCTCCGGCGAGTACCAGCCCTGTTACCAGGTGCTGGCCTGAGACCGTGCCGGCGCGATGGGGATCGCGCCGGTAGCGGTGGGGAAGGGCGGTTCGTCAAGCCTTTGACGCCCGTCGCCCCGGATTGACCGTTCATCCTGCCGCCGCTTGCTGGCGGCAGGGCGATGGCCCATGGTGGCGATCAATACGCTGGGGAGCGTCCACATGTCTTTGCGCCGGCAGAACGGCTTCACGCTGGTTGAGTTGATGATCACGGTGGTCGTGCTGGGCGTGCTGGCGACGATCGCGTTTCCGAGCTTCCAGAGCACCATCCGCTCCAACCGCATCGCCACCACCAGCAATGACCTCATCGCGTCGATGGCGCTGGCCCGCAGTGAAGCGGTCAAGAACCGCAGGGGCGGCGGCGTGTGTGCCTCTGCCGGAGGCACGTCCTGTGATGGCGACAGCTGGACCGATGGCTGGCTGGTCTGGGCCGACAGCAACGGCGACGGCGCGCTCAGTGCCGGCGAAACCGTCCTGCGCTACAGCCCCGGGCGTTCGGCGCTGGTCGCCGTCGGTACGCCCGACCTGTCGGTGAGTTTCGACCCGCGGGGCCGCAATCGCGCCAATGCCACGCTCGACCTGACGCTGCGCCCGGAAAACTGCGGCAAGCAGCCGCTGCAGCGCACGCTTCGCCTGTCCCCGACCGGGCAGGTGCGTCTGTTGAAGGAGGACTGCAAGTGAGAACGCCCCGTTTCCGTTCCCCGCGCAACGCACAGGGCGGCTTCAGCCTGATCGAGGTATTGATCGCGATCCTGGTGCTGGGGGTCGGTTTGCTGGGTTTCGCACTGCTGCAGACGATGAACGTGCGCTTCGTGCAGAGCGCCAACTATCGCACCCAGGCGACCAACCTGACCTACGAAATGCTTGATCAGCTGCGGATGAACCGCTCGATGGCTCCGTCCTACGTGGGCGACTACACCGCGACCACCGCGGCCAAGAACTGCCTGCCACCGGTCGGCAACGACATCGGCAAGGACGCGTTCACCCTGGACTGGACCTGCCGTCTCGGCAAGGCGCTGGGGGATGGGGCCACGGCCAAGGTCGCACGTGCCGGCACCCAGTACACGGTCAGCGTGACGTGGGGTGACGAGCGCTGGAACGCCGACGCCAGCGATACCACCTTCAGTGCCGGGAGCCGCCTGTGATGCGCGCGCCTTCCCCGGCCCGGCGCATGGCCGGCCTGTCCATGGTCGAACTGATGATCGCGCTGACCATCGGCGTGATCGTCATGCTCGGTGTCGTCCAGGTGTTCGCGGCCTCGCGTGCTGCCTATCAGCTGTCCGATGGCCTGGCGCGCGTGCAGGAGAACAGTCGCTTCGCCATGGATACCCTACAGCGCGAACTGCGCATGGCAGGTCATTTCGGCTGCGTCAACGATCAGGCCCGGCAGTCGCCGGATGGCGTCTCGCTGTTTACGACGTTCGCGGCCACGCCTCATCCGGCTCTGGACTTCCAGCGATCCATCCAGGGCTACGAGGCGACCGATACGGCGCCCGGCGATGCGGTGACGCTGCCGGCCACTCCGGCGACGGGCGGCACCGCCTACACACCCGCATTGCCCGATGAATTCGCTGCGGCGCTGCCCAACCGGGTCAACGGCAGCGACATCGTCGCCCTGCGATACCTGATGCCGGACGGCGTGCCGGTCACGGCTTCCGGCGGTACCGTCGCGCAGCCGGTTTTCAGTTTCGACAAGGCGCGACTCGCCGTGCTGCAGAGTGGCGTTGCCGATTCCGGGCTGTACGGCGCTGCCGACTGCGCCAGCGCCACCGTTTTCCAGGCGCGCAGCATCGACAAGGCAGGGGGCACGATCACCTTCGGCGATGCACCGAACAATGCGAGCAACTTCATCCGTCCGGTGACCGCAGGCCAGGCGATGCTGCATCGTGCGGAAAGCGCTGTGTACTACGTGGGCTACGACGCTGCCAGCGCACGTTCCTCACTGTACCGTGTGCGTTTCAACGCCACGCCCAACGGTGCGCTGGTCGCCGGCGCGCCTGAGGCCCTGGTGGAGGGTGTGGAGAACATGCAGCTGCTGTACGGCCAGGATCGTCGCCTGACCAGTGCCTACCCGACCGGCTTCATTGATCGCCAGGGTACCGCTGCCACCGTGCAGGCATCGGCCAATCCCAACATCAACGCCTGGCGGCGCGTGGGCGCCGTGCAGATGGGCCTGGTGATGGCCAGTCCCGATCCCTCGGCAGCCCCTCAGGCCGACCAGAATGCGGTACTGACCTCGATGGGCGTGACGTTCACCGCGCCCGAGGACGGCCGCATGCGCGCTGTTTACCAGACCACCATCGCCCTCCGCAATCGCCTCTTCGGCAACTGAGGCCACCATGCATCCGCGCCCGCGCACCCCCTCCTTCGCATCGCACCGCCAACAGCGCGGCGCGGTGCTGTATGTCGCCCTGATCATGTTGATCCTGCTGGCCCTGATCGGCATCGCCGGCATGCAGGTGACCGGCATGCAGGAACGCATGGCCGCCAACTACCTGCGCTCGAACCAGGCGTTCCAGAACGCCGAGGCCGATGTACGTTCGCAGGAAGCGGCGATCCAGGCTGTCATCGACAGCGGCAAGATCTTCGAGGCCAACCAGGAAGAGTGCAGCCCGGTGTTCGACCCGGCGACCTGGGCCGATGGCAAGACCACGGCAACGGCGATCAATACCCGCCGCCTGGACAAATGCGTGCCGGTGGGGCCGCTGGGCCTGGGGCGGCGCAAGAACGAAGAGACCGAGAACATCTACCAGATCACCGTGTTGGCCAGTGACGATCCGGCCAATCCTTCTTCCAGCGCCGTCATCGACACGATCTTCATTCCATGAATACTCCGCGCCGATTCTCCCGCCTTGTCTCCTCCCCGTGGCTGCGTGCAGGCACCGCCGCTGCCGTGCTGGTGGGCGTGGGCGCACTGGTCTATCCGCTGTTTGCCGCGCTTGGCGACTATGACATCGCGCAGGAGCCGCTCTACAGCAAGAAGACACAGCCGCCGCTGATGATGATGGTGATGTCGCGCGACGAGCAGCTGTTCAACAAGGCCTACAGCGACTACAGCGATCTGGACGAGGACGGCACGCTCGACACCACCTACCAGGACAAATTCGACTACTCCGGGTACTTCGACTCCAATCTCTGCTACACATACAGCAGCAGCCAGTTCAAGGCCACGGCCCAGGCGACCGGCACGCAGAGGCACACCTGCTCGGGTACCTGGTCGGGCAACTTCCTCAACTGGGCGACCATGAGCCGCCTGGATGTGATGCGCTACGTGCTGTACGGCGGCCATCGCATCACCGATACCGCCAGCAAGACGGTATTGGAGCGGGCGCAGATTCCCAACGACCTGCATGCCTGGGTCAAGGTCTACAGCGGCGCCGACATCAACAACTTCACCCCGTACAAGACGACCATGTCGTTCTGCAACGCCAGCATCAGTGCCACCGGCGCGCCGCTGATGCGTGTTGCCAGCGGCAGCTGGGGTGAATGGGCCTCGACTGCCGGGCGGCAGTGCATTACCGGGCGCACGGATGAGGGCAAGGATGACTCCCCCGGTTCGGCGACTGATCTGAATGTACGCGTAGAGGTCTGCGCCACCGGTTCAGGAACTTTCCAGGAGGCGTTCTGCCGCAAGTACAACGACGGCACCCGGGACTACCTGAAACCGGCGGGACTGCTGCAGTCCTATGGTGAAAGTGGCCGACTGCGGTTTGGTCTGGTCACCGGCACCTATGTCAATCCGCGCGATGGTGGCGTGGTCCGCCGCAACATCGGCAAGATCGCCGGCAACGGCACGACCTTCTGCGCAGCCGGCGACGAGATCAACCTGTCCAATGGCCAGTTCTGCAACACGCTGACGGGCGGGGCCGAGGGCATCATCAATACGATCTCCAACTTCCGTATCGACCAGTGGAACTGGAAGGACAACTGGAACGACTGCAACGCCTACAGCATCCTCAATCGGCAGGGTTTCAACGGCAACGGCAATCTGACCGATCCAGGCAATGCGTCCAAGAACTGCAGTGCCTGGGGCAATCCGCTGGCGGAGATGTATGCCGAGGCGCTGCGCTACATCAAGGGTGAAACGAAGGGGATCTACAGTGCCAGCGGTGATCTCAGCGGCCTGCCCAATTCGGTGGCGTGGAAAGATCCGTACCGCTCGCCGAACAACGGCGGCAACTCCTACTGCGCCACCTGCAACATCCTGGTGATGTCCTCGGGCCTGCCGTCCTTCGACAGCGACAACATCGGTACGGTCAACGGCCTGACCACGGCAGCGGCGGCCACCGATGCGATCGGCAACCTGGAGAAGATCACCGGTGGCAGCTACATGGCAGGCCGTGTGGGCCTGACCGAGCGCTATGCCTCGATCAATACCCATGAGGACATCTGCCGGGCGGCCAAGGTCACCGGTCTGTCGCTCGTGCGTGGCATCTGCCCGGACGTGCCGTCCACGGAAGGCAGTTATCTGATCTCGGGGTTGGCCAAAGCTGCTGCCGAGACTGATCTGCGCCCGGG
Organism: Stenotrophomonas sp. STEN009; assembly: GCF_056760395.1. Classification (NCBI taxonomy): domain Bacteria; kingdom Pseudomonadati; phylum Pseudomonadota; class Gammaproteobacteria; order Lysobacterales; family Lysobacteraceae; genus Stenotrophomonas; species Stenotrophomonas sp. STEN009. Next base: position 6,241 of record NZ_JBRRES010000006.1, read on the forward strand.
CGTGCAGGACAAACCCAACACCTACAAGCTGACCGCCACCACCTACACCGTGGCCATGGCCGAAAGCCTGCCGAAGTTCGAGATTCCGGTGGGCAACGGCAAGATCACCCTGGCGCCCCTGTGCCAGGCCAACAACAGCGAAGGGGCCGGTATCAACAGTGGCGGCTGGCGCAGCTGCTTCCTCGGCTCGGTCGGCATTGGTACCAAGCGGTCAGCGGTATCGCCGAACTACGTCTATGGCCGTGACTATCGTGCCGATGGCAAGGCCGGCAGCTTCTCGCTGGTCTGGGAGGATTCGCTGTGGGGCAATGACCACGACAACGATGTGGTCTCCATGCTCAGCTACTGCGTAGGCAGCACCTGCAGCGACGGTGGCACGACGCCATTCCGCAACATCTGCTGGCGCTCCAACAGTGGTGAATGCAACAACAACGCCGTTCGCAACAAGGTCGGCGAAGACGAAGTGCTGGTCCGCATCGAGAACCTGTCCGCCTATGCAGGCAACGCGATGCTGACCGGCTACACGATCGTGGGCTCCAATGCGGCTGACAACGTGCAGCGGCTGGTGCTGCGTCCGGGTAACCGCAATGGTTCGGTGTTGAGCACCAGCGCCGATCCGCCGGCTACCTGGACCGGTGCGGTCGTGGTGCGCTACAAGCTGGGTACCGGTCAGGCCGGGCAGCTGGAAAGCCCGCTGTGGTACGCCGCCAAGTACGGCGTGCCGGAAGGCAAGAAGTGGGACAGCAAGGTGCCTGGTGTACCGGACAACTACTTCCTGGCACGCAATCCGGCCAAGCTGAAGTCCGCGCTGGAATCGATCTTCGACAGCGCTGCGGCTGGCGAGGCCCCGGTCGGTGGCAGCGGCACCGGCGCCCGTGTCAACGCCGGCTCCTTCACCGTGTCCGCGCACTACACGGTGCCGTCGGGCTCGAACGACTGGACCGGTGATGTCATCGCCAGCCAGACCACGAGCACCGGAGGCGCCGGCGCTGAACTGTGGCGTGCGTCGACCAAGATGAGCGCCTCCGGGCGGACCATCGTGATGTCGACCGCACCCACCTATGTGAACACGTCCAACCAACTGGTGCCGGTGGCAGCGGCCGATTTCACCGCCGACAACGTTCCCGGGCGTGATCGCGCCGAGAAGCTCGGCAACATGGGGCTCAACACGGTGCCGAACTGGTTCGGTTCGCACACCGTGGCGGATCTGGTCAGTTACCTGCGCGGCTCACCGGTGAGCGGTTTCCGCCCGCGCAGCTCACTGCTCGGCGATATCGTCAATTCCAGCGTGGAGATTGTGTCCAACAAGGACGACTACGGCTTCACCTCGTGGCAGGCGCAGGGGGGAGTGAGCTGGAAGACCACGCTCGGTTTGAGCTATCGGGCCTACCTGGCGACCAAGGTGGCAAACGGTGGCCCACCTTCGATGGTCTACGTCGGTGCGAACGACGGCATGCTGCATGGCTTCAATGCCAGCACCGGCACCTCGGCGGGCAGCGAGCAGTTCGCCTTCATTCCATCGGCTTCGCTGCAGCACATGGCGGAGCTGGCCAACCCCACCTATGGACATCGCTACTACGTGGATGGCGGACTGACCTCGTCGGACGTCTACTACGGCGATGCCTGGCGCACGGTACTGGTCGGTTCGACCGGTGGCGGCGGCGCGTCGCGCGGGCCGTCGGCCACGGCAGTGGGCAACGGTTCGGTGTTCGCCCTGGATATCAGCAATCCGACCGGATTCACCTCCAGCAACGTGCTGTGGGAGATTTCCGGCAAGACCGAATCGGACCTGGGCTTCGTCATGGGCAAGCCGGTCGTGGTGCCCGTCGCCGGGCCCAATGCGGACAGTCCGCCCCGGTTCGTCGCCCTGTTCGGCAACGGTGTCAATTCCAGCACCGGCCGACCGGTGCTCTATGTGGTCGACATCCGCACCGGCGAGATCCTCAAGCGCGTGTACCCCACGGCGGGCAAGTATGCAGTCGCCAATGGCCTCAACCATGTCACCGCGGTAGCGCTGCACAACAGCAGTGGCCTGGCCGATACCGTCTATGGCGGCGACATGCAGGGCAACATGTGGCGCTTCGACCTGCGTGGCGGTGATCCCAGCGCCTGGAATGTGGCCCTCAACGGCACGCCGCTGTTCACTGCGGTGCGCAGCGCTGTCGCTCAGCCGATCACCGGCGCGATCGAAGTCTCGGCGGGGCCGGGCGGTGGCGTCAGCCTGTTCTTCGGTACCGGTCGCTACTTCACCGCTGACGACAATGCAGTGACCCGTAATTCGCCGGTGCAGACGCTGTATGGGCTCTGGGACAACCTCTCCACTGCCATTTCCAGCCGTGATTCGCTGGTGGGGCAGACCGTCAGTGCCAATGGTGCCGGCTTCCGTGACGTGTCGGGCAACGGCGTGGACTACGCGAGCAAGCGCGGCTGGTACGTCGACCTGATCGTGGGTTCCGACGTGGAGGGTGAGCGCTTCTTCGGCTATCCGACGCTGCAGGGCGGCGCGGTGATGTTCACCACCTATGTGCCCGGGCAGGCGGTCTGCGGCACCGGCGGCGGCACCAACTGGCGCTATCGCCTGAACATGCTGACCGGCCAGCCGGCGATGAGCGGCTTGACCGACGAGGTCGGCGGAAACGCGCTGTGCGGCGCCAACTGCGGTGCCGGTGCGCTGACCCGAGGCGGAGACATCGCAACCGGTGCCCCCGTGCTGTCCACCAATGTCAACAGCACCACCTTGAAGGGCTGCGATCCCAGCGATCCGAAGTGCACGGTCGATGGATCGCTGGACCGCTGCATCGTGGCTCTGAACACGCCGGGCGCGGATACTGCGTATGGCCAGCGTGCCTGTGGTCGCCAGTCGTGGCGCCAGATCCGATGACTACCAGGAATACGGGAGCTGCCATGCGCACATCCAGCAGACAACAGCAGGTAACGGGCTTCACCCTGATCGAACTGATGATCACCGTTGCCGTCATCGCGGTGCTTGCGGCTGTGGCGTTGCCTTCCTACCAGCGACATGTGCTGAAGACACACCGCGCGATGGCCAAGGCTGACCTGGTCGAGATCGCGCAGCTGCTCGAGCGGCATCACACCGTGCAGAACAGCTACGACGGATTCTCGCTGCCGTTCAGCCAGTCGCCGCGGCAGGGCTCGGCCCGCTATGCCATATCGTTCGACGGCAAGGCGACCGCCGGGACCTATACCCTGCAGGCGGTTCCGGAAACCGGCCAGGACAAGGACGCGTGCGGCACGCTGACACTCGATCAGGCGGGCCGCAAGACGCCGGACAGCAAGACCAACCCGGAGTGCTGGTAAGACGGCAGCGGCGAGTGTGGAAGGGGCTTGCACCCCACTTCTGGAATTGGCTAGAATGCGCACCCCGCCCGAATAGCTCAGCCGGTTAGAGCACTTGACTGTTAATCAGGGGGTCGTTGGTTCGAGTCCAACTTCGGGCGCCAGTTTCGAGAAAGCCGCGAGCAATCGCGGCTTTTTTCGTTGGGGCAGGCCGCGCCGGATCAGCAGGGCGTAGGCACGCGTGGGCGCAGGCTCCGGATCCGTCCGGGGATGTTGATGATCACGCGGCTGTGTTCCAGGCCCTGCACGCACAGCACGATGGACTGGTTGGTGCCGGCGTTGCGCCCGTCAGCGCGGAATCGGATGTGGGCGCGATGGTCGCTCGCCCGCAGTTCCACATGGCGATGGCGGTTCTCCAGGGTGTGCAGCAGGGTGGTCATTCCCCCGCTGGCCACCCGCGGCTCAACCTGAACGCGCCAGCCCTGGCTCCAGCGGTTGTCGCAGCGGCTGCCGTCGCCGGAGCCGCACACGGTGACCGGGCGTCCCTCGGTGATGGCGGTGCTGCGCGCCAGCGACAGGCTGCCGACCAGCTGGGCACGCAGGGATTCGGCCTGCAGCTGGCGCATCGCGCGCTGCCAGGGGCGCCAGGCCACAGCCAGCAGTACGCACAGGATCATCAGGACCACCAGCATTTCAGGCAGGTGGAGCCCCCGGGCCTTGCGCGCGGGGTGTTTGCAGAGGGTCTGGAGCATGCCCCCAGCCTGCCGGCCCCGCCGGCCGGTCTCCATTGGAGGTTGGCGCGTCGGGGTGTCCGGCTTCCCCTCAGCCGGCCGTCACCGGATGCCCCGTATACTGGCCGTTCCCGGGATCTGGCAACATCATGAGCGACAGTTTTGAACTCGTCTCGCCGTATTCACCGGCGGGCGACCAGCCGAACGCCATCGCGAAGCTGACCAGCAATTTCGAGTCCGGCATCGCCAAGCAGACGCTGCTGGGTGTGACCGGCTCGGGCAAGACCTACACCATCGCCAATGTCATCCAGCAGATCCAGAAGCCGACGCTGATCATGGCGCCGAACAAGACGCTGGCCGCACAGCTGTACGGTGAATTCAAGGCGTTCTTCCCGCACAACGCGGTGGAGTATTTCGTCAGCTACTACGACTACTACCAGCCGGAGGCCTATGTGCCGTCGTCGGACACCTTCATCGAGAAGGACAGTTCGATCAACGAGCACATCGAGCAGATGCGGCTGGCGGCGACCAAAACCCTGCTGTCGCGGCCCGACGCGATCGTGGTGGCCACCGTGTCGGCGATCTACGGCCTGGGTGCGCCCGAGGATTACCTGTCGCTGCGCCTGATCCTGTCCAAGGGCGAACGCATCGACCAGCGCGACCTGATCAATCATCTGACGCAGCTGCAGTACACCCGCAACGAATACGAGCTGCAGCGCGGCACCTTCCGCGTGCGCGGCGAAGTGATCGACGTGTTCCCGGCGGAGTCGGACAGCGAGGCGCTGCGCATCGAGCTGTTCGATGGCGAGGTCGAGAAGATCACGATGTTCGATCCGCTCACCGGCGAAACCCTGCGCAACCTGATGCGCTTCACCGTCTACCCGAAGACGCACTATGCGACGACCCGCGAACGCGTGCTCGCGGCGATCGAGACCATCAAGGTGGAACTGAAGGAGCGGCTTGAGCAGCTCTACGCACAGAACAAGCTGGTCGAGGCGCAGCGTCTTGCCCAGCGCACCCAGTTCGACCTGGAGATGATGGCCGAGGTCGGCTACTGCAACGGCATCGAGAATTACTCGCGGCATCTCACCGGCAAGGGCCCGGGCGAACCACCGCCGACCCTGTTCGATTACCTGCGGGCCGACGCGCTGCTGGTGATTGACGAATCGCACGTGACCATTCCGCAGATCGGCGCGATGTTCAAGGGCGACCGGTCGCGCAAGGAAACCCTGGTCGAGTTCGGCTTCCGCCTGCCCTCGGCGCTGGACAACCGCCCGCTGCGTTTCGAAGAGTGGGAGGCGCGCTCGCCGCGCAGCATCTATGTGTCGGCCACGCCGGGCCCGTATGAAATGCGCGAGTCGGGCGACGAAGTGACCGAGCTGGTGGTGCGGCCGACCGGCCTGATCGACCCGATGGTGGAGATCCGCCCGGTCGCCACCCAGGTCGACGATCTGATGAGCGAGGCCAACGAGCGCATCAAGGCCGGCGACCGCGTGCTGGTCACCACGCTGACCAAGCGCATGGCCGAGAACCTGACCGAGTACCTCACCGAGCATGGCATCCGCGTGCGCTACCTGCATTCGGACGTGGACACCGTCGAGCGCGTGGAGATCATCCGTGACCTGCGCCTGGGCAAGTTCGACGTGCTGGTCGGCATCAACCTGCTGCGCGAGGGCTTGGACATGCCCGAGGTGTCGCTGGTGGCGATCCTGGACGCGGACAAGGAGGGATTCCTGCGCTCCACCGGTTCGCTGATCCAGACCATCGGCCGTGCGGCCCGCAATGTGCGCGGCAAGGCCATCCTGTATGCCGACAAGGTGACCCGTTCGATGCAGGCCGCGATCGACGAGACCGACCGCCGACGCGCCAAGCAGGTCGAGTACAACGAAGAGCACGGGATCATTCCCCGCTCGGTGGCGCGTCCGATCACCGACGTACTGGAGGGTGCCCGATCCGAAGCGGCCGAGAAGGAATCGCGCAAGGGAAAAGGCAAGGGCAGGCCTGGAGTGGCCGAGGATGTGGCCGACTACCGCGCGCTCGGGCCGGCGCAGCTGGCGGCGCGTCTCAAGGCGCTGGAACAGCAGATGTACCAGCACGCCAAGGACCTGGAATTCGAGGACGCGGCCCGCGTCCGCGACCAGATCCGACAGCTGAAGGAGGCCAGCCTGGGCTGAACGCGACAGTGCCGCACGTCTTCACAAAAGTGTTGCGCTTCCGGGCCGGCATCCGTAATATACGCGGCCTGCACCGACGCATTCGCGGACGTTCAGACCCCAAACGGGCGGTTAGCTCAGCGGTAGAGCACTACCTTGACATGGTAGGGGTCACAGGTTCGAACCCTGTACCGCCCACCACGACGTTCTCGAAAGAGGGCGGTCGTGAATTGAAAGCCCGGCCCTGGCGCCGGGTTTTTACGTAAAGAGGCCCGCTGGCGGGCCGCAGTAACACGATGGGCGGTTAGCTCAGCGGTAGAGCACTACCTTGACATGGTAGGGGTCACAGGTTCGAACCCTGTACCGCCCACCACCTGGCTCCCGGCCCTGCCGGTGCAGCGGTGGTAATACGAAAAGCCGGCCATCTCCGGCTTTTTTCATGGGCGCATGCAATGGCCGCGTGATGTCACGTCCGCGCGGCCCGGTGGTCAATGACGAGCGTCCGCCGTATCCGCCAGTGCCCATCGATACGCTCCCACAGCTGGATCATGCGTGCCTCGCCGACGATTTCGCGATGGCCATCGGCCTGTTCCTGCGACAGGCACTGCTGTCCCACCCGCAGCAGTCGATCCTGGCGCAGGTGGAAGAGCCGCAGGCTCGCAGGTTCCAGTTCGCGCTGCATGGCGGGCTGCGCCACCCTCGTCGATGATCCGGACTGTAGGGGCAGATCGACCAGCACGGGCTCGTCGGCACTGGTGGCGTGACCGAACGCGCCAGCGCACAGCAGCAACAGGGCAAGCATCGGCATGGCACGGTGCTCCAGCGGGAAAGTGCAGGCAGACTGGCACTTCGCCGCCGGGACCACAGCCGGCCTGCGACGAACACCCGGATTGAGCCGCCAAACGCAGCCAGGCGCCGATGAATCCGCACCGGGCAGGCGTAGACTTGCGGCGCCCGCGCAATCGCGGCCATCACAAGGAGCAGCTGCAATGAGCGATCACGTTCCCGTTTCCAGGCCCAACCCGCTGCTCGACCTGTTGTTCGGCGGCAACATGCTGGCAGGCACGTTCAAGGCCGTGGTCTGGGTGGCCATCCTGTGTGCCGTGCTGGCCTGGACGACCTGCCGCTGATGGCGCACCTGCGTGCCGGCGTGCCGCACACTCGGACACGCGTGGCCCGCATCGGCTGCGGAAGGGTGCCGTTCTGGGGGGCGGTCAGGCGCTGAAGGCCTGGCGCAGGCTGCGCAGTGTCGCCTGGCGGTGCTCCGTCGTGCAGGGCTCACCCATCTCCAGTTCCTGCAGGCGAAGGCCGATCAGGGTCATCGACAGGGCGTAGCCGCGTGCCGCGTCGGCTACCTTCGACAGGCCCACTGCACGACGGGTCAGTGCATCGACGTGGTCCAGGTCCGGCAGAAGGCCGAGATACGCGCGTTCGGCGCTGTCCAGATCGGGGGCGCGCAGGATCGCGTGCGCATCGGCTGCGGGGCTGGGTGAGGCCATGGGGATTCCTCGTCCGGGGAGCGCTCGGTCAGAACGAACGCATCAGGGAAATGAAGGCGGATGTCTGGCTGCCACGGCGCGCCATCGGGCTGTCCTTGACCGCATCGCCGAACCATTGGTTGGCCACTACGCCGGTGGCGCGCCATCTGCTGCCCAGTGGCGTGCTGACCGCGATCTGCACGCTCGGCGAGGTGGCGCTGCCGGGGCTGTAGGCGGCCAGGCCCGAACGCAGTGCTTCCTCGTCGCTGATGCCGTAGTAGTAATCGAGCAGGCGCGCACTGGAATGCACCACTCCGGCCCTCGGCACCCAGGTGAAACGACCGGCCTGCAGCGGATAGCTGTAGTACAGGCTTGATTCCAGGCCGCCACCATGGCCGCTGATCTCGCGCATCACACTGGCTTCGACGATGCCCCAGTCGGCGCTGTATTCGGCATTGATGCCTCCCATCGCCGACATCTGCCGGCTGTGCAGGCGGCGCAGCTGTGGATCGTTCACGTCATCGGTCTTGAAGCGCAGCGTGTAGGGCGTGAGCGCCGCCGACAGGCGCAGGCCCTCGCCCTTGTACAGGTACATGCCCAGCGAGCCGGGGCTGGCGAAGAAGCGCTCGCCCTGCCAGGAGAGGGCGGGCACGACCAATGGCTTGACGTCGTAGTGCGCGTAGGCGCCCGATGTCGCGCCGACCGTGATCCCGGCCTTCACGCCGGGTGTCTGTTCCGCCGCCTGGGCCAGCAGCGGCATCGACAGCACGGCGGAGAACAGCATCGGGCGCAGCAGGGCAGAGGGCGACAAGGGCATCGATCGACAGCTTTGCAGGGGATGAGGCTGCATGCTGCGGTGTCAACATTGTCGCAACATTGCGTCGATGCATACGGAGCGCGACGGGGCCCTGGCTGGCACAATGATCCGAACCGTTTCCCGCAGCAGAGACCTCCATGCGCATTCTTCTGGTCGAAGATGATCCCGACCTCTCGCGGGCCCTGCAGTCCGGGCTGGAGCGGCAGGGCGTGGTCGCCGACGTGGTCGGCAGCCTCGCCGAAGCCGCCATCGCGTTGCGCGAACCGGTGCACCAGCTGATGCTGCTCGACCGCCAGCTGCCGGACGGCGATGGTGCCACCTTCGTCGCCACCGCACGCACGTTGCGGCCGAATCTGGCGGTGATCATGCTGACCGCCAAGGGCACGCTGTCGGACAAGGTCGAGGGCCTGGATGTCGGTGCCGATGACTATCTGGTCAAGCCGGTGGCGATCGAAGAACTGATGGCACGCATCCGCGCGGTATCGCGTCGGCCATCGGCGATGGTCACCCCCAGCCTGCGGCTTGGGCAGCTGGAATTCGACTTCGAATCGCTGCAGGCGCAGGTGCAGGGCCAGACACTGGCACTGCCGCGCCGCCAGGTGCTGGTGCTGCAGGCGCTGGCGATGAGGCAGGGGCGCACGGTCACGCGCAGCGCGTTGGAGGCGGCGGTCTACGGTTTCGATGACGAGATCCAGTCCAACGCGCTGGATGCGCACATCTCCAAACTGCGCAAGGCGCTGCAACAGGCGGGCGCTGGCGTGGAGATCCATGTCATCCGCGGCGTCGGCTACCTGCTGGCGGAGGCCTGACATGGCGCGACCGATCCGATCGATCACCCTCGGCCTGGCCTGGCGGTTGTTCCTGGCGCAGGCGTTCACCGTGCTGTTCGCCGTGGTCGCACTGATCCTCACCTGGGGTGACAAGGATTCCTGGGGCATGGACATGTTCACCGCCGAGGCGGTGGCCAAGGCCGTGCACAGCCAGGATGGGGGCCTGGCGCTGGACGAGGCACGCTGGCAGAAGCTGGATGCGCGCGCCGGTGGCAACCTCTGGTTCGCCGCCGTCGATGACCGGGGAGCCTGGCTCGAGCGTGGCAAGGTACCGGCGATCCATGCGCCGCTGCTGGCGCGGCTGCCGACGCTGGGTGCCACCGAACTGGGTTCACTGGTGCCGCCCTATCTGGACGTGGCGCGGGTGATGATCCGCAACGAGGACGGGCGGCGCATCACGGTGATGGTGGGGGGCGCACCGAAGGGCGGCCTGCTGGATGGCGCGCTGATGGTGCTGCGCCTGATTGGCCTGTGGTTCTTCCTGCCGCTGATCGTGGTCACCCTGCTGGTGATGCCGACCGTGATCCACCGCGCGATGCGAGGTGTCCGACGCTCCGCGCAGCAGGCCAAGGAACTGGACATCGGCCAGCCGGGCGCGCGGCTGGACGCGCAGCTGGTCTCGACCGAGGTAGCACCGCTGGTGGAGGCGTTCAACGATGCCATCGACAAGGTGCAGCAGGGCTATGCGGCGCGTGACAAGTTTCTTGCTGATGCCGCGCATGAGCTGCGCGTGCCGATTGCCGTGGTGCAGGCGCGCCTGTCGCAGCTGCCGCAGGGCGAGTTGAAATCGCAGTTGCTGACCGACATTGCTCGCCTGGGCAACGTGGCCGAGCACCTGCTGGATCTGCAGCGGCTGGATCGCAACACCAGTGCGATGCAACGGTTGGATCTGGCCCTGGTGGTGCGCGAAGCGGCGGCCGAACTGGCTCCGCTGGTGGTGGGCGCCGGCTACGGTTTCGAGGTGGACGCACCAGAGACGCCGGTGTGGATCCACGGTGACAGCCTGGCGCTGGGGCGGGTCATCGCCAATCTGGTGCACAACGCCATCGTTCATGGCGGCGGGCGTGGCACGATCTGCGTACGTCTTGACCGGACCGGTCTGCTGGAAGTCAGCGACCAGGGCGCGGGCGTGCCGGTCGGCGACCGCGAGGCGATCTTCGAGCCCTTCCATCGACTGCGTGCGGCGGGCAGTGGCAGCGGGTTGGGCCTGCACCTGGTCAAGGAGATCGTCCAGCATCACGGTGGCTCGGTCAGTGTGGGTGAAGCCGTCGGCGGCGGCGCCAGCTTCCGGGTCAATTTCCATCGCGGCAGCGTGCGGCGCTGACCGCTGCGCGGGTCGTTGCCTGATAGGAGGACAGGGGCAGCACGCGGCAGGCTGATGCGATGGCCGCCGATACTCCGTTGCCCGCTCCCATTGGCGGGGTCTGCACTGCCGCGTTCGTCAGCGGCGCCCTGGCGTGCGTGCTGCTGCCCGCGTTGCCACCGCTCTGGAGCTGCGCGCTGGCGAGCACCGTGGCCGGCCTGGGGTGGGCGCTGCCGTGGCGCGGCCGCGCGGTTGCCGCGCTGCTGTTCGGCGCAGCGTGGGCGGCCCTGCATGGTCAATGGACGCTGCAGCAGCAACTGCCGCCGGCCATGCCGGTCCGCGATGCCGTGGTCAGCGGGCGCGTCGTCGATCTGCCGGTAACGGCGGGCGGCCATACCCGTTTCGTCCTGCAGGTCGGCGATGCACCGGGGCATCCCGCACTGGCGGGCAAGCGCCTGCAGATCACCTGGAGCGATCCATGGCCCGGAACCCGCACGCGCGTTGAGGGTGGGGGCCGTCATCAGGTCCGTGCGGGGGCGCAGTGGCGGTTGCCGTTGCGGCTGCGGGCGCCACGCTCGCGGATCAATCCTGGCGGCTTCGACGCGGAACGTCATGCCGTGCTGGCCGGCATTGCCGGTCACGGCACGGTGCGTGCAGCGGGCAGTGCGCGTGAACTGCAGGCGCCGGAGGGGCTGCTGGCCTGGCGCGAGCGCAGCAGCGATGCGATTGCAATGCAGGTTCCCAGCCCCGCATCGCGCTTCATCCGCGCGCTCGCGCTGGGCGATACCCGATGGCTGTCCGACACCGATTGGAATCAGTTGCGTGCGCTGGGGCTGACCCACCTGATCGCCATCTCGGGCTTCCACGTGGGCCTGGTGGGTGGCTGCGCGGCACTGCTGTGCAGCGCAGTGTGGTGGCTGTTGCCGTCGCTGGCCCGTCATTGGCCGCGTCCGCAGGCCGCTGCGTGTTCCGCCGCGCTGGCAGCGGCCGGCTATGCCCTGGTGGCCGGCGCGGAACTGCCGACCGTACGCACGGCGTTGATGATCGGGCTGATCGCCCTGGCACGCGGGGGGCGGCGACCTCCCGACGTGGTCCAGGCCGTGTCACTGGCGGCCCTGGTGCTGCTGTTGCCAGCACCACTGTCCGTGCTGTCGGCCGGCTTCTGGCTCAGCTTCGGTGGCGTGCTCTGGCTGCTGTGGTGCCTGCCGACGGCAAGCGCCGACAGTGTGGGGAGCCGCCTGCAGGCCTTCTTCGCGGCCCAGGGGGTGGCCAGTCTCGGCCTCCTGCCGCTGTGCGTGGCCCTGTTCGGAGGCGCCGCGCGCCTGGGGCCTCTGGTCAATCTGCCGGTCATCCCGTGGTGGAGCCTGCTGGTGGTGCCACTGGCACTGCTTGGCACCGCTCTGGATGCCCTGTACAGCGGGGCGGGACGATGGCCCTGGCGCGCAGCGTCCTGGCTGTTCGACCTCAGCTGGCAGGCCCTGCAGCCGCTGGCAGACCACCCGCAGGCGATGTGGTGGCTGGCCGAGGCTCCGGCGTGGACCGTGCCAGCGGCCTTGGCGGGCCTGTTCTGGTGGTTGCTGCCGCGCGGGGCCGGCGGCGTGCTGGCCGGCGCGCTGCTGTGCCTGCCGCTGTCATGGCCGTCACGTGACATACCGGCTGCCGGGGAGGTGCAGCTGCTGGTGCACGATGTCGGGCAGGGCACGGCGGTGCTGGTGCGCACGGCACGGCATGCATTGTGGTACGACGTCGGCCCTGCGATCGGTGGCGATGGCGACGAACGGGTCCTGCTGCCGGCCGTACGTGCGCTGGGTCAGGTGCCGCCCGGTCGCGTGGTGCTCAGTCATGACCATCTGGATCACACCGGCGCACTGCCGCGGCTGCGCAGGCAGCTGCCGCACCTGGAGCTGCTGGCACCCCCAGGCAGCAGCCTCGACGGTGCCGGCAGCTGCCATCGCGGCGTTCGCTGGCGATGGGACGGGGTGGACTTCGAGGTGCTGCATCCCGGGCCCGACGTGCCGACGGCCGGCAACGAGGACAGCTGCGTGCTGCGCATCGCCAGCGCACATGGCGTGATCCTGCTGGCCGGCGACATCGGCGCGGCGACCGAACGGCGCCTGGTGGAGCGGGCGCCCGGCGAGCTGCGCGCGGACGTGGTCCTGGTGCCGCATCATGGCAGCGGGGGGAGTTCGGATCCGGCCTGGGTGGCAGCGGTGGCTCCCCGGCTGGCCGTGATCTCGGCCGGGCACCAGAACCGTTTTGGCCACCCGAAACGTGACGTGGTGCAGCGCTGGCGCGCGGTGGGCGCCGAAGTGCTGGCCACGGCCGAATCCGGCGCGATCCGCATATGGCTTGGCGCACAAGGCCTGCAGCTGCGTGAACAGCGCATCCACGCGGCCCGGTGGTGGGATGCCGCTGGGCGGGCGCGGTCGGCTGCTATCCTATCGCCGATCGAACAGGCGGCCGCTGGGCCGGAGGGTTGAAACGTGTGGGAACTGGTCAAGGCCGGTGGCTGGCCGATGGTGCCGCTGCTGCTGTTGGGCGTACTGGCTTTGGCAATCGTCCTGGAGCGCTTCTGGTCCCTGCGGCGCGCTGAAGTGCTGCCACCGGGGCTGGGCCAGGAAGTGCGCAACTGGGCTGCGCGCGGCAAGCTCGACCCTGCCCATCTGCAGACGCTGCGTGCCAACTCGCCACTGGGAGCGCTGCTGGCCGCCGCGCTGGAAGCGCGCAATCGTCCGCGCGACCAGATCCGCGAGCGCATCGAGGACACCGGCCGCCACCTGGTACACCGCATGGAGCGGTTCCTCAACGCGCTCGGCACCATTGCCTCGGCCGGCCCGCTGCTGGGCCTGCTCGGCACGGTGATCGGCATGATCCAGATGTTCCTGGGCATCCTCGACCACGGCGTGGGCGATGTGAACCAGTTGGCCGGTGGCATCGGCAAGGCCCTGGTCTGCACGGCTACCGGCATGATCGTGGCGATTCCTGCACTGATGTTCCATCGCTATTTCAAGGGCCGGATCCACGGCTACGTAGTGGAGATGGAACAGGAAGCCAGCGCGTTGCTGGATACGCTCGATGGTCGTCCCGGCGTGATGGCGCCCGCACCGGCATCGGCTGCACGTGCCGCTGCGCCCGCCCCGGCGAAGGCCTGATCGATGCGTATCGGCAACGACCGATCCCAGGATGAGCCGCATATCGATCTGGTACCGCTGATCGATGTCATCCTGGTGCTGATCATCTTCTTCGTGGTCACCACCACCTTCGATGCGCGTTCGACGCTGCAGGTGCAGCTGCCCACCGCCAGCCAGCAGCACACCGATGAACCACCGCGTTCGTTGAGCGTGCTGATCAATGCCGATGGCCGCTATTTCATCAATGACCAGGAAGTGCTGCGCAGCGACGTCGAGTCGGTCAAGCAGACCATTGCCGCTGTGGCGGGCAGTGATCGCGAACAGACCGTGCTGCTGCGTGCCGACGCGCGTACTCCCTACCAGGCCGTCGTGACCGCGCAGGATGCGCTTGGTCAGCTCGGTTTCCGCCGTATTGCAATCGCCACTGCGCCAGAGGTGCGTCCATGAGTTCCAAACACGCGCCGGTGTGGCCGATCTACAAACGCCTGCTGGGCTATACCCGGGCCTATTGGGTGTTCATGGTGGCCGCGGTCATCGCGATGGTGGTCGAGGCACTGGCCGGCTATCACTTCACCAAGCTGATGGAGCCGCTGGTCAACCGGGGCTTCGTCAACCCGGAGCCGCGCATGGCGGTGATCCTTCCGCTGACCATCCTGGGCCTGTTCCTGATGCGCAGCCTGGCCACCTGGGTCAGCGACTACACGCTGGCCAAGACCGGGCGCAGCGTGGTCCGCGACCTGCGCGAGCAGGTTCTGCAGAAGTACCTGCACCTGCCGTCTTCGCACTTCGACAACGAGGCGACGCCGGTCATGGTCAGCCGCCTCAACTTCGACACCGAGCAGGTCACCCAGGCCAGCGCCGACGCACTGAAGACCGTGGTCGCCGACACCCTGACCATCATCGCCATGCTGGTGGTGATGCTGCAGATGAGCGTGAAGGTGACCCTGGCGATGCTGCTGGTGGTGCCGCTGATCGGCGGCATCGTGTCCTATGTCGGCAAGCGCTACCGCCGCATCAGCCGCGGCATCCAGGACGGCATGGGCACGATGGCGCAGACGGCGGAACAGTCGCTCGCCGCGCAGCAGGAAGTGAAGGTGCATGGCACGCAGGCGCATGAGATCGCCCGTTACTCGCGCCTGGCCAACCGCATGCTCGCGCTGAACATGAAAGTCGAAGTGACGCGTGCCGCCGCGTCCAGCGTGGTCCAGTTCCTCGCTGCGCTGGCCCTGGCGGTGATCGTCTGGGTGTCCACCCGCGAAGCACTGGCCGGCAAGCTCAATGCGGGCCAGTTCATGGGCCTGATGACCTCGATGATGGCGATCATCCCTTCGCTGCGGCGCCTGACCAGCGTGCAGACCTCGATCTCGCGTGGCGTCGCGGCGGCCGAGCGCCTGTTCGGCATCATCGACATGCCGGTCGAGCGCGACGACGGCACGCATGTCGTGCAGCGCGTACGCGGTGAACTGTCGTTCGAGCACGTGATGCTGCGTTATCGCGAAGACAGCGGCATCGCCCTGGATGACATCAGTTTCGTTGCCAGGCCCGGAACGGTCACCGCCATCGTTGGTCGTTCCGGCAGCGGCAAGACCAGCCTGATCCGGCTGGTGCCACGGTTCTACGAGCCCAATGGTGGCGTCATCCGGCTGGACGGCGTACCCCTGGATGACTATCCGCTGGCTGACCTGCGCCGGCAGGTGGCGATCGTCGGGCAGAAGGTCATGCTGTTCGACGACACCATCGCTGCCAACATCGCCTATGGCATGGATGCGACCGACGAGCAGATCCGTGCCGCGGCCGAAGCGGCCAATGCCTGGGAGTTCATCGCACGCATGCCACAGCAGCTGCAGACGCCGGTGGGCGAGAACGGTGCGCTGCTGTCCGGTGGCCAGCGCCAGCGCCTGGCGATCGCCCGCGCGATCCTGCGTGATGCGCCGATCCTGATCCTGGATGAAGCCACCGCGGCGCTGGACAATGAATCCGAACGGCTGGTGCAGGACGCGCTGCAGCGACTGATGCCGGAGCGCACCACGCTGGTGATCGCCCACCGCCTGTCCACCATCGAACACGCCGACCAGGTGCTGGTGATGGATCACGGCCGCATCGTCGAACGTGGCACCCATCATGAGCTGCTTGCCATGGGTGGCCTGTACCAGCACCTGCACAGCATGCAGTTCCGCGAAAGGCAGGACTGATGGCAGGCAAGGGTACCCAGACCCCGCCGTACTGGTATGACGGCAGTTCGGTTCCATGGCCCATGCGCCTGCTGGCTCCGTTGTATGCCGGCGTCACCGCGCTGCGGCGACGCCTGTACCAGCGCGGTTGGCGCAAGCGCCACACGTTGCCGGTGCCGGTCATCGTGGTCGGCAACATCACCGCTGGCGGCACCGGCAAGACGCCGTTGACCATCGCCCTGGTCGAGCGGCTGCGCGCGGCCGGCTGGACGCCAGGCGTGGCGAGCCGTGGTTATGGCCGCGAGAACGCCGACAAGGCGCAGTGGGTAAAGGCCGATACGCCGGTTGCAACCGGCGGCGATGAGCCGGTGCTGATTGCCTGGAAGACCGGCGTGCCGGTGCGCGTCGATCGCGATCGGGTGGCGGCGGGCCGTGCGCTGATCGAGGCCGGTTGCGATGTGATCGTCTGCGACGACGGCCTGCAGCACTACCGGCTGGCCCGTGACATCGAAATCGAAGTGGTGGATGCGCAGCGCCGCTACGGCAACGGCCGGATGATCCCGGCCGGCCCGTTGCGCGAGCCGGTCAGCCGCGCTGCCGAGTGCGATTTCCGCGTGGTCAACCTGGGCCAGACGGATGAGGACGGCGCGGCGCAGGCCTGCGGATTCGGTCAATGGCCGATGGCCCTGCATATCGACACCGCACAGCCTCTCGCGGGTGGGCGTGCGCGCCCGCTGGGCTATTTCAAGGGCCAGCGCGTGCATGCCGTGGCGGGCATCGCCCATCCACAGCGCTTCTTCGACATGCTGCGCGCGCGCGGCATCGGCGTGGTGCCGCATGCCTTCGCCGATCACCATGCCTACCAGCCGCAGGAACTGTCCTTTGGTAGCCAGCTGCCGGTGTTGATGACCGAGAAGGACGCGGTGAAGTGCCGCGCGTTCGGCAATGACTGGCATTACGCCGTGCCGTTGCGCGCTGAACTGCCTGCCGCGTTCTGGGTGGCGCTGACCGATCGCCTGGACAAGCTGCGACCGAACTGAGCGGCCGGGCGACGCTTGCAATCAGGCGCCGCTGGCCACATTCCCGTTGTAACGAGCCTGCCGAGTACCGCCCGCATGACTGAATTCGTCGTTGCCATCCCCGCCCGCTATGCCGCCTCGCGGCTGCCGGGCAAGCCACTGCGCCTGCTCGGCGGCGAGCCGCTGGTGCTGCACGTGGCGCGCCGTGCGTTGTTGGCTGGCGCTCGCGAGGTATGGGTGGCCACCGACGATCAGCGGATCGCCGACGCACTGGCGGGCCTGGGCGAAGTGAAGGTGGCGATGACCGCCGCATCGCATGCATCCGGCACGGATCGCCTGGCCGAGTGCGCGCGCATCGCCGGCTGGGACGACGACACCGTGGTGGTGAACCTGCAGGGCGATGAGCCGTTCGCGCCGGCGGCCGGCATCCGCGCCGTGGCCGAGGCGCTGGTCGATGGCGCGGCGCCGATGTCGACCCTGGCTACGACGGTTGAGGACGCCGAGACCTTGTTCGATCCGAACGTGGTCAAGCTGGTGCGCAATGTGCGCAACGAGGCGCTGTACTTCAGCCGCGCCCCGATCGCCTGGCACCGGGACGGTTTCGCACGCAGCCGCGAGGCCCTGCCTGAAGGCCACCAGTGGCTTCGTCACATCGGCATCTACGGTTATCGCGCCGGCTTCCTGCAGCAGGTCGCGGCGATGCCGCCGGGCCGGCTGGAGCAGATCGAAGCGCTGGAGCAGCTGCGCGTGCTGGAAGCCGGCTTCCCGATCAGCGTCGCCATCTCGCCTGAAGCGTTTCCGCCTGGCATTGACACCCCGGAGGACCTGGAGCGGGCCGAGGCGGTGCTGCGGGCCATGACCCCGCAATGAAGCTGCTGGTCGTCTGCCTGGGCAACATCTGCCGCTCGCCGATGGCCGAGGGGGCATTGCGCGCGCGCCTGGAGGCATCCCCATTGGCCGGCCGTGTGCAGGTCGATTCGGCCGGCACGGGCGACTGGCACGTGGGCGAGCCGCCGGACCGGCGGGCGATCGCCTGCGCAGCCGGCCATGGCGTTGACATCAGCGGGCTGCGTGCCCGCCAGCTGCGCGCCGATGACTTCCAGCGCTTCGACTGGATTCTCTGCGCCGATGAGGCCAACCTGCGTGATGCCGGGCGGCTGGCCACCGCGCAGGAGCGCCAGCGCCTGGCCCTGTACCTGCCATGGTCAGGCGGGCAGGGCGCGGCCGCCATTCCGGATCCGTACACCGGTGGCAGCGATCATTTCGAGCAGGTCTGGACCCTGGTTGACCAAGCGGCAGAACGTGCGGTGGCACGACTGTTGCATGACGTCGACTCCGGCATAATCAGGGCATGAACGCCCAGCCTGTCCCGGACCTGCCCGAGTTCGCCACCTGGCTCAATGCCACCCCCTGCACCCTGGCGGAACTGCGCGGCCGGCCGGTCGCGCTGCTGTTCGTCAACGCTGCCTCTGCCTGGAGCGCACAACGCCTGGCCGAGTTCGGCCAATGGCTGTCGCGCCATCCGGGCAAGCTGCAGCCGCTGGTATTGCAGGTGCCGCGCTTCGACTTCGAGCGCGATGCCGATGCCGCGTTGAAACTGCTGCGCCGCCAGGGCCTGACCGCCCCGGTACTGCTGGATGCGGATTGGGACGGCTGGCGCCGTTTCGGTGTCACCGCGTGGCCGACCCTGATCCTTCTCGACGCGCAGGGACGCGAGCGGCAGCGGCTGGTCGGGCAGGGCTCTGCCGGCGAGCTCGAGCGCGCGCTGAACGCGCTGTGCGAGGGTGCACCCTCGGCCCCGCCGCGCGGTGGCAACGAGCTGCACCCCGAGCCGCGGCATGCGTTGCGCTTTCCGCTGGGCCTGGCGGTCAGCACCGAGCGCCTGTACATCGCTGATAGCGGCCATCACCGCATTCTCGAATGCAGCCATGGCGGCCGCGTGCTTCGTCAGTTCGGGCTGGGGACCGCGGATTTCATGGATGGCAATCTGGCCGAGGCCGCCTTCCACAGGCCGCAGGCACTGGTGCTCGAGCGCGACGCCCTGTACGTCGCCGACACCGGCAACCACGCCATCCGCCGGATCAACCTGTTGACCGGTCTGGTCGACACCCTGTGCGGCAATGGGCGCCCGGGCGCGCCGGTGGAAGGGCCTGTCGCCCAGCCGCGACAGGTGCCGCTGGATCATCCGGTCGGCCTCGCCATCGCCGACAACCAGCTGCATATCGCCATGGCGGGTGACAACCGGATCTGGAGCTACCACCTCGGCCAGCGCAGCCTGCAATGGCGCGCAGGCAGTGGCGCGATCGACGAGCGTGACGGCAGTGGGCATCTGGCTGCCTTCGCGCAACCCACCGCGCTTGCCGTAGTACAACAGGTCCTGTACGTGGCCGACGCGCTGGGGTCTTCGATTCGCGCGCTGCAGCTGCGTGGGGATCTGGTGCAGACGCTGCTCGGGCAGGGCACATGGCGCTTCGGTGAAGCCGACGGCCCGCGTGCCCACGCCAGCCTGCAGTTCCCGCAGGCGATTGCACTGAGTCCGGGCGCACCGCTGCTGTGGATTGCCGATACCGGCAACGGTCGCCTGCGCACGCTGCGCCTGGGCGGCGGCGAACTGACCACACAACCGTTGCCACGGCGCCTGCATGGCCCGGCCGGCCTGGCCGTGGGCGCGGGCGCGGTGTGGATCGCCGAGACCGACGCGCACGCCGTGCTGCGTTTCGACCCTGACAGTGGTGTACTCAGCGAAGTACCGATCAGCGAATGACCGACGTTCCCGTCCCGGCCTTCGACGGCAAGGCCTTCGCGGCCCAACTCAGTACCGCCCCCGGGGTGTACCGCATGTACGCCGCCGACGACACCCTGCTGTACGTCGGCAAGGCACGCGCGCTTCGCAACCGCGTGGGCAGCTATTTCAATGGCAGCCCGAAGAACGCGCGGATCATGTCGATGATCTCGCAGATCACGCGGATGGATGTGACTGTCACGCGCTCGGAGGCCGAGGCGCTGCTGCTGGAAAACCAGCTGATCAAGTCGCTGGCACCGCGTTACAACGTCTCCCTGCGTGACGACAAGACCTACCCGCACGTGCTGCTGACCCGCGAGGAATGGCCACGCATCGCCCTGCACCGGGGGCCGCGTGCGATCCCCGGCCGCTATTTCGGGCCGTATCCGGGTGTCACCGCGGTGCGCGAGACGCTGAACCTGATGCACAAGCTGTTCAAGCTGCGCAGCTGCGAGGACAGCGTGTTCCGCAACCGCTCACGGCCGTGCCTGCAGTACCAGATCGGCCGCTGCAGTGCCCCCTGCGTCGAGCTGGTACCGGCAGGCGAGTATGCCGAGTCGGTGCGCCGCGCGGCGCTGTTCCTGGAAGGCAAGAGCGATGAGCTGACCCGGGAACTGGGTGAGCAGATGCAGGCTGCCAGTGAAGCACTGGAGTTCGAGCAGGCCGCGCGCCTGCGTGATCTGATTTCGTCGCTGCGCAGCATGCAGACCCGCCAGTACGTCGATGGCCGCGCCGCCGACCTGGACGTGCTGGCCGTGGCCATGCAGGGATCGCAGGCCTGCGTGCTGCTGCTGGCATTCCGCGATGGGCGCAACCTGGGTACCCGCCCGTTCTTCCCCCGCACCAATGGCGAGGACAGCCCGCAGGAAGTGCTGGCGGCGTTCGTCTCCCAGTACTACATCGAGTTCGAGCCACCGCGCGAGATCCTGCTGGATCGCGAGATTCCGGATGCCGATCTGCTGATGGCCGCGCTGTCTGCTTCGGCCGAGCGCAAGGTGCAGCTGAAGTGGAACGTGCGCGGCGAGCGCGCCGGTTATGTAGAGCTGGCCAGCCGCAACGCGCAGCTGACGCTGGCCACCGAGCTCAACAGCCGCAACGCGCAGCACGTGCGCAGCGAAGCCCTGCGCGAGATGCTGGGCCTGGCCGAGCCGGTCAAGCGCGTGGAGTGCTTCGACATCAGCCACACGCTGGGTGAGGCGACCGTGGCCTCCTGCGTGGTTTTCGATGCGGCCGGTCCGGTGCGTGCCCAATATCGCCGCTACAACATCAGCGGCATCGAGCCGGGCGACGACTATGCCGCCATGCGTCAGGCCATCGACCGCCGCTTCCGCCGTGCCGTGGAAGAGCAGGGCGTACTGCCCGACGTGCTGCTGATCGACGGTGGCGCCGGCCAGCTGGCGCAGGCGCAGGCAGCGCTGGCCGACCTGGGCGTGGAGGGCGTATTGCTGGTGGGCGTGGCCAAGGGCGTGGAGCGCCGCGCCGGTCATGAGGCGCTGGTCATGCCCGACGGCCGCGAGCTGCGCCCCGGTGCCGCCAATCCCGCCCTGCAGTTCATCCAGCAGGTGCGCGACGAGGCGCACCGCTTCGCCATCACCGGTCACCGCGGCCGCCGGCAGAAGGCGCGCATGACCAGCAGGCTGGAAGACATCCCGGGCATCGGCCCGCGTCGTCGTGCCAGCCTGCTGAAGCATTTCGGTGGGCTGGTCGGCCTGAAGGCGGCCGGTGAAGCGGAGATCGCCAAGGTGGAAGGCATCAATGATGCCCTCGCGGCCCGTATCTACGCTAACCTGCACGGGTTGGCCACGCCCGATGCGGCCGATTAGAGAGAGAAGCGCGCAAGCATGAAGTTGACCCTGCCCACCTGGCTGACGCTGTTGCGGATCGTGATGATCCCGGTGCTGGTGCTGGTGTTCTACCTGCCCTACACCTGGACCAACTTCGCTTCGGCGGCGATCTTCGGCTTGGCCGCGATCACCGATTGGCTCGATGGCTGGATCGCCCGCCGCTATCAGCTGGAATCGGCGTTCGGCGCCTTTCTCGACCCGGTGGCGGACAAGTTGATGGTGGCGGTGGCGCTGTTCCTGATCGTGCAGGGGCATCCGACGCCGTGGATGGCGTTCTGGGCCGCCGTCATCGTTGGCCGCGAAATCGCGGTATCGGCATTGCGCGAATGGATGGCCGAGCTTGGCCAGCGTGCCAAGGTGCGGGTGGCGATGATCGGCAAGGTGAAGACAACCGCGCAGATGGTTGCGCTCCTGTGCCTGCTGTACTCGGTCGCGCCCAGCGTGGCGGTCGAGGACATCTGGATGGGCTGGCCGATCTTCCACATCGGTGACTGGACGCTGGCCATCGCGGCGGTGCTGACGCTGTGGTCCGGCCTGCAGTATCTGCACGCGGCCTGGCCGAGCCTGCGCGAGGACGAGCGTGCCGCACGCGAGCGCTCACGACAGAAGAAGCTGGGCAACGGTTGATCGGCGGCACACGGGATGCCCGTCAGGTTGCGAAGCGCGCTGGTTGCTGGATGCGCGCGGTTGAAAAAAGGCCTTGACGCCCCTTCCAGAATGGGTAGAATTTCGCCTCCCAAGCGGGAATAGCTCAGTTGGTAGAGCGCAACCTTGCCAAGGTTGAGGTCGCGAGTTCGAGTCTCGTTTCCCGCTCCAGATTCTGAAAGAGAGGCCTCTGGCCTCTCTTTTTTTATGTTGTGCCGGCCCTGGATTGCCGGGCTTTCCGCTCATCCGAACCTGAACGGAAAACGGGAATCGCCGAGGAGATTTCTGTTGACGCATTGCTGCAATCTCGACACAATAGCGCTCCTTCGACGCAGGTCGAACGGAATCTGCGGGAATAGCTCAGTTGGTAGAGCGCAACCTTGCCAAGGTTGAGGTCGCGAGTTCGAGTCTCGTTTCCCGCTCCAGATTCAAAAAAGAACGCTCCCGCAAGGGGGCGTTTTTCGTTTCCGGTCAGGCCGGACCCTCCTGCCCGCCATTGCGGACCGGGCCGAATGGATATCATCCGCTGTAGTCGTCGGGGTGACGCAGGGAGCGGGGCAAGGGCTGGCAGATGGAGGCTGTGCACGAAACGAGGCAGGACGGTGGGCAGACCGCCTACCGGGCGTACCGTGATCGGATGCTGGAGGGTTGCCGGGGACGATCCGCGGGTGCGTTCCACGACGACATCGACGATGAGCGGACGGATGACCGGCCCGAAGCACCGCGCAACCGCATCCGTGGCTTCCGCATCGCAGTGGCCGATGCGCTGCGCGGGCAAGACCGGACTGTGGTCACCGAGGAAGACATGGCGCGCCGTGCGCTGGGCATTCCGGCGGACATCGCGCTGCATCCTGGCAAGGGCCGCGGGTGGCCGCTTCTGGTGCAGGTGTTCATGCCGTTCCCGTGGGTGCTCAGGTACGTGCGACACGCGCTGTCGCGGATCCGGACGTTCGAGGGCCGCCAGTACGTGTACTGCCAGTTCCACGCACGGCTGTTCCTGCATGCGGAAGCACGCATGTACAGCCGCAGCCTGGACATCGCCCTGCGCCGCTTCGAAGCCACGTCGTGGGAAGAACTGCGGGCGCTGCAGCTGCGGGATGCCGGCTGGCTCATCGCTGCCCATCGCCTGGGCCTCCGTCGGCTGACGGACCTCGACCGGTGTGCTGGACGGTCTGAAGCGCCTGGATGGTTTGCGCGGTGGATGGTGGATGAAGGCATCATCCAGCACAAGGAAGAGCTGCAGTGGCTGCAGTCCGCGCACACCGCGCACAGGGCATGGAGCGTCGGCTGGCGGCCGCGGCGAACGCAGCGCGAGCCGGTGCGTTCCGTTGTGCGCCAGCTGATGCTTGCGGGCGTTGCGCGGCCGCACCTGGCGCGCCTTCATGATGTCGACCTGGAAGAATCTGATGCGGCGCGTCTGGCCGCGAATCTGACACTGCTGGCCGGTGCCGGCATTGCGCCGGTGCACGAGGTATTCGATTCTGCACGTTATCTGTTGTGGCGCACGCCGACGAAGACGTGGGCCTGGGTGCTGGGGGCAGCCGGCGCATGCACACCGGCAGATATCCACACGCTGCGCGGCTACTTGGGGTTTCATGCTCCACCCCCTGACTGGATCGCCCATCATCTGATCGCACGTGGTGCAGGCCTTGATGCACTTGCCACTTGCTGTCGGTTGCTGGCCGAGCTGAGCGATGATGCCCCGGCCGAAGATGTGGAGGCCGCCATCGACCTTCTCCTGGCAGCACCTCATTGCCTCGACTTCACGCAGTTGGGCGCCTGCGGCCAGTATCTGCGACGGCCCGACCGGCTGGATCGATTCCTGCAGGTGCTGGTTCGCCATGATCTCGGTGCAGCGGGCCACGTTGTTGCGTTCCAGGCCTGCTATCGCGTCGGTGACGCCGATCGCCTGGACGCGTGGTTGACCCTCATTGCGGGGCGCACAGCGGGCATGGACGTCGATGTCCTGGTCGAATGGGTGGGTCGAATGCTTGCACAGGGGAGCCTGGACGCATTCCAGTACCTGCATTCGGCCATTGCGCCTGCTGATTTTGCAGAGCTGCGGAAGCTGGAAGTGCTGGCGTCCCTCGGTCCGGGACTGCTGCGTTACCTGGTTGAAGACAAAGGCCTGGATTCGGTAAAAGCGCTGCGCGACTGGTACTTCGCTACCCGGGGCCTGCACGGGGTGACCTGGTGGGGCGGCAGCGATCCCGAACTGTGTCGGCTGCTGGCGGATGACGCCTTCCAGCGCCACAACTTCGGCTTCATGATGCAGAACCATCGATGCGTCCTGGAGGTGGTCGAACGACGGGCACACCAGGTGGTTCCGCGCCCGCAGAGAAACGTCGATGCAGATGCCATGGCGCGCTACTACGATGCGCTGGCCACGCGGCGTCGCGAAGAGATGGCGCGCCTCCTGCCGCAGTTGCCCGCGATGCTGGAGGGAACCGGCGGACTTCTGCTCGCATCGGTCCTTCGCGCAGGCGGAACGTCGATGAAAGCACTGCAGGACAGGCTGGCCCGGTTACAGCCCGCGGTCGAGCAGTTGCTGGCCGGGCAGGGAGCAACGTCAGCCGAGCTGGACGAGGTGGATGCGGAGCTCATTTCGATGGTCTACCGCACGTCCGTCGATGTCGTCCGTGGAAGTTGGGCGGCGGCACGCGGATTCCAGTCGCACCTGGATGGATGGAGGCTGGAGCCGTTCCATCCGATGGCCTGGCAACGCTCGATCAGAAAACGCACAGGCGTGCTGGAGCGCAGCAGCTTGCTGGCACTGAAACGCGCCAGCGAACATGCGACGCGGTTCCAGCACGGCCCGGATGAGGGGCCGCGAACGTTCCGTGACCTGCGATCGAAGCGGTTGCTGGATCCCGCGCGGGATCCGTGGTCGGTCTCCGCCCATCTCGGCCTGCTGCTGGCTGCCGCAGGCAATGATCCGGAGATCCTCCAGTGGCGGCGCAGCACCTTCAGCGAGGTCGCCAGCATGCCGGAGGACGGTGCGCAGACCAGCGCGTACCTGGAGCAGCTGGATCGGTTGTTCAACAGCGCATTGCCGGATGCCCTCGACGAACATGCTCAGCGTTTTCTGCATAGCCTCGCTCCCGATGACGCCAGGCAGCTGCTGCAGCGGCTGCTGCCGCCATCGCCGTCCGCTGACAGCACGGTACCGGTCATGTCACTGGATCAGGCCTTCGCGCAGATGCGCAAGAACGTTCTGGATGTGTGCGTGCGCTGGGTGAAGCGCGAGAAGGGCAGGTATGGCCGCCCGGACCCTTCCGGATCGTGCACGCATCTGCATGCGACGTTGACCAAGCACCCGGCGGCGTACTTCGCCAAGCATGCCGCCAATCTATGCTCACGCGATCGCGTTGCGATGTGGCAGGAGGCGCGCCACGCCCACCTGGTCGTATTCGATCCGAGGCAGCGACGATTGGCGGGCATGGCCATGGTGAACATCGAGGTCGTGCCGTCCCTGCACGCTTCCGGGAGCTGCCTCATCATCCGCGCGATCAATCCCATGGAAGACATGCTTGCGACGCATTGTCTCCGGTCCATCGTGGAGTCCTTCCTGGACATCGCCATCCAGATCGCAGAACGCAACGACCTGGTTGCGGTACTGATGCCCTGGCACAACGGGGCGCATCTGTTGTCGAACCTTCCCGGGATCGAGAAGTACCTCGAGAAGCAGTACCTGCAGAAGGCCCAGACGGCATCTGCCGACCGGTCTGGCGAGCTGATGGCCAGTGACGACCTGCGCCGCCGGCCCCGCAAGGTGAAGGCCAGATTCTCGGCATTCGAGCAGGGAATGGAGATCGTCGGAACGCTGTATGCGATCTGGCAGCGGGCCCCGGTGGACCAAGCCGCGCGTCGCACGCCATCGGAAGACGGTTGACGGCGTGAAGGAACTTCGACACAATGGCGCTCCTTCGACGCAGGTCGAAGAATCTGCGGGAATAGCTCAGTTGGTAGAGCGCAACCTTGCCAAGGTTGAGGTCGCGAGTTCGAGTCTCGTTTCCCGCTCCAGATTCTACAGGGCCCCGGTTGGGGCCTTGTTTTTCTCCCGCCCTTGGCAAGGCGGGGCCCGTTGAGCCACAAGGCTTTTCGCGCAGTCAGAAAAGTGAAATCAGGTGTGAAATCGCTGGTGTGAGTTCCGGGCTTCCGGTATCATGACAGCCTATGCGGGAATAGCTCAGTTGGTAGAGCGCAACCTTGCCAAGGTTGAGGTCGCGAGTTCGAGTCTCGTTTCCCGCTCCATGTTCCGACAGGCCCCATCGCGGGGTTTTGTCATGTCAGGGGCTCCATTCCTGGCGCGCAGTACGTTGGCCTCATGGCAGAGTGGCTATGCACCGGATTGCAAATCCGTTTACAGCGGTTCGATTCCGCTTGAGGCCTCCAATTGAAAAGCCCTGACTTCGGTCAGGGCTTTTTTTTTGCGCCGTCATCCTGCGCTGCCAAACGTGCCTGACGTCCCAGTCTCAGCCGCCTACGACATGGGAAGGGGGTATGGTCAGTGCAGAGGCCTTCGGGCGCGGCAATGGCAGGCAGGGAGACTATGGCGCGTGGCGGACAGGCGGTGGATCGGCAATGAGCAAACCCACAACGGAAGTACGCTGGCTGACATTCCGGCTGATGAACGGACAATCGATCGGACCGGAGCGCCTGCGCGATGGCTGGAGCACCGCTTCGGAAACCCGCCACTGCGGGGTCCGGCGCGAGGCCATCGAGGGGGCTGGTGTGGTCTACGCGCTGTACGGGCCTGCCAACCTGGCATCGCCGCGTCGTGCCGAGATGCGCATGCGTGAGTTCCTGATGAGCAGCGGCTACACCTTCACCATGGGTACGCTGGGCGGCTAGCGCATCGCGGCAGCCTTCAGGGCCGCGACCACCTGTTCTCTGGAGAAGCCACAGTGGCCCGTGCCTGCTGCGGGCAGTACGCGCGGCAACGGCGTCGCGCCCGCATGCGCGGCCAGTTGCGGGTAGCGCTCCTGCATGCGCGGTGCGATGGTGGGATCGTCGTTGTTGAACTGGATCACCAGCGGCCGCTTCAGCGCCCCGGTCAATCCGAGTGTTTCGCGCACACGCGCCTGTGCTGCGGGAACGGCAGCGATGCGCTGCACCCCTGCATTGAACGCGACGTCATCGCCGAATCCACGATAGACGACGCCGATGTTGCCGACTGGCATGCCGCCGCTGCGCTTGGCCAGTTCGTGCAGGACCAGGGCGTGCAGGCTGATCGTTCCGGGCAGCGCATCGGACGCGACCTGCAACTGTGTGGCCAGCAGCGCAGCGGAGTGCGGCGCGCGTTGCAGGGCGTTGGCGATGCCTTGGTACAGCTCGCCCTGTGGTACCGAAGCGGCTTCGCTGGATGCCAGGCCAGCAGCAGGCAGTCCTTCGGCATGCGGGAAGAAGTAGTCGAACGCGACCACGGTGGTGAGCAGGTCGCCGGCCAGCTGCTCGCCTGACAGGTTGGCGCCGCATAGCGAAACACCACCGGCGTAGTGGGCCGGATGCCGTTCGAGACTGGCTACGGTCACCGCACCGCCCATCGAAAAACCGAGCAGCCAGGTGTGGCGCACGCCCTTCAAACCGGCCAGCGTGTGCTGACGCAGGCGTTCCACATCGTTGATGGCATCGGCCACCGCCCACCCCTGGCTCGCGTAGGCGCTCTGTGCGACCGCGTAGCCGGCCGCCAGCAGAGGTGCGGTTGCCTCGTTGGCGGCCATCGGCGATTCGCGTGGCGTGCCCACCGGCTCGTAACCGTGCGCCAGCATCACCAGATCGCCGTTCCAGTCCGCAGGGATGTCCAGGCGCCACGGCGCACCCTGCAGCTCGCCACTGAGCATGCGTGGCGGGGCGGGCGGCGCCGCCAGCAGCGGAACGGAAGGCAACGCCAGGGCCAGTGCCAGGGTCAGTCGGAGAAGGGCGCGCATCGTGTTCATCCGGGCAGGTGATACGCCGAGCATAGAACCGGCCGCGGTGCCGTGCCCGCTGCAATGCGTCAGGTCAGGGGGCCATCACCGGCCCGCCGCAGGCGACGCGGTGCATCGGAAAATCCATGGCCTGTGCCGGATCGTCCTGTGCGATCTCGATACGTGCGTGCAGGCGCTGCCCAGTGATGCGGCGATAGGTGATCCGTTGCGGGAAATCATTGGCCGGATTCTCGAAGACGACCTCGTCGGCCTCCACCCGGACGGCACTGAAATCAGTAGCGTTGCGGCCGGAGGGCAGCGCGGTGAACACCAGCCGCCCATCGTCGTGCTGGCGCAGCTGCATGAACTCGAAACCCACGGTGCGCCCGTCGCGCAGGCTGCGGCTGCTGCCGAACATCGTTCCGCCGGCCACGGTGGACCACTGCTCACCGGCTCCAGGTGGCTGCCCGTCCAGCTGCCAGCAGCCGGAGAGCCAGCCGAGCTGTTCAATGTCTGCGGTTGCAGCGGCGTGCGCATGGGCGGCGAAAAGCAGCAGAGGCAACACGGCGCGGGCGATCCGGTTCGACATCGTGGGCTCCATGCGCGGGACGGTGGCCCCTGTATAGCGCCGCGCAGCGCCGGCGGCCAGCGCCGCACGCAATGACGTCGAATTCGATACGATCTGCGGGTTCCTCCCCCTTCTGCTTGCCCTGGAGTCCGACATGGTGGATCGCCTTGCCGTCCTGCTTGAGCGTTTCGCGGTCACTGCGTCGGTCTTCCACGCCGGTGCACTGTGCGGCATCAACAGCCTGGAAGGGGAGGACGAAGCCGGCCAGCTGCATCTGGTACGGCGTGGACCGGTGCAGGTCAGCCATGGACAACAGACCGTGCAGGTCGAGGTGCCCAGCTTGCTGCTGTACCCGAGGCCGATGCCCCACCGTTTCCAGACCGACCCGCACCTCGGCGCCGACATGGCCTGCGCCAACCTGCATTTCGAAGGCGGCCGGCTCAATCCGATCAGTGCCGCATTGCCTGATTTCATCTGCCTGCCACTGGCGGACCTGCACGGCAGCGATGCGGTGCTGGAATTGCTGTTCGAGGAGGCGTTCGAGCAGCGTTGTGGCCGTGCGGCAATGGTCAATCGTCTGTTCGAGGTGGTGATGATCCAGGTGCTGCGGCAGCTGATGGAAGGCGGTGAGATGCGCGGCGGTCTGTTTGCTGGCCTCGGTCATCCGCGCCTGCGTCTGGCATTGGTCGCGATGCACGAGGCGCCGTCGCAGGCATGGACGCTGGAAGACCTTGCCGACGTCGCAGGAATGTCGCGCAGCGTATTCGCGGCGAGCTTCCGTGAGGCGATGGGCACCACCCCCGGCCAGTACCTGCAGGGCTGGCGCGTAGGCCTGGCGCAGCAGGCCCTGCGCCAGGGCCGACCGCTGAAGCGGATTGCCGACGAGGTGGGCTACGGCAGTGAAGCGGCGCTTTCGCGTGCGTTCAAGGCGCACACCGGGCAATCGCCCCGGCAGTGGCGGGGGCAGGTGCGGACCTCCGCGGCCTGAGCGTTCAGCCCAGCGCGAGGCGGGCCAGCTTCATGCCCACGAACAGGCCGGCCAGTCCCAGTGCGATCGATCCCCCTGCATACAGCGCGGCCAGTCCGTGCTGCCCCCGTTGCAGCAGCAGGCCGATCTCCAGCGAATAGGTGGAGAAGGTGGTGTAGCCGCCCAGGATGCCCGTGGTCAGCAGCAGCCGCAGCTGCGGCGATGCGCCGTTGCGCAGGGCGAAGGCCTCGACGACCGCCCCCATCAGCAGGGCGCCGCTGATGTTGACCAGGAAGGTGGACCAGGGCCATGGACTGCCGACGGCGAACCGCGTGCCGATCAGGTTGCAGGCATGACGCAGGCAGGCGCCGGCGCCGCCTCCCAGGAAGACCAGGACGTAATTGTTCAGTGCTTGCATGGCGGGCCTCGAGTACGTGTTCGCAGATGCGGAGGCGAACGCGATGGCGGGCACGGCCTGCCATCGACGAACGCCCGGTTCGTCACAGCAGGAGCCATCAGCCATGCCTGGCGGTTATCGGGGGAGCCCCATCCCCATCGGTCCCCATGCTACCAGCGCCGACCCGGTCAGGGCAGGGAGGTCATCACCACGCGCGCCACCCTGCTGCGGCTGACGCCATCCATCAACAGTTCAAATGCCAGCAGATCCAGTGCCGCGTGGCGCCGGTGGTCGATCTCCAGGCCCTTCTCGGCGACCAGCACGCTCACCAGTTCATAGGCATCCTGCCAGACATCCAGGTGTGCTTCGCTGGGCATGTAATAGCTGGTGCGTTCGCCGACGCCCCGCCCGTGGATGCCGTACAGCAGTTCGCGTGCATCCAGCTTGGCTGCGTCGGCGATCCGGAACAGCTGTTCGGCCTTCACATGTGAGGGGCTGACGTGGTCGTTGAGCCAGTTGCTGATGGTCGCCGTCGTTGAAGCGGCGGCGCGGGCCAGATCGGCCGGGCGTGGGTGCCCGGCTTTCTTCATGGCAATGGCGAGTCGTTGGCCGAGAGTATTCATCTATGCAAGCCAGCTTAACGCGTGGAAGCGAAAGAATCCTTGCCGCAAGAATAAGTCTGGTTAACGACAGGACCGACCATGACCGATTTCTGGAGCAAACGGCAGGTGCGCACGCGCCTGGGATTCCAGACCGACGCCGAGCTGGCGCAGTTCTTTGGCATAACGCGATCCGCTGTGTCGCAATGGCCCCAGGAAGCGCCCATTCCTCCATTGCGACAGTTCATCCTCCACCAGCGCCATCCCGACCTGTTCCCTTGGGCTGAGGCCTCTGAAGACGAATCAAGCTAGGTTGCGTCTGTAAATGTCGTATTTAGCACGCTTTGCGGTATGTGTTAAGCATGCTTATCAATATAGGGAAAATTGATCGAAACCCGCGTTGCGATTGATCGCGCCACGAAGCTGCCCTGGCGACGGAGGCACCACGGCGTCGGGATCGGCCCCTTCTTTTGCCTGTGCCGATCACAGACCGTTATGTGAACGATTAATAATTTCAATCGAAAAAGTCGCTGCATGTAATTGACCTGTCGTGAAATCTGTGACTAATTGAGGTCAACCGGTCGTGAAGCCCGGGAGTCTTTCAGCACGCAAGTGAGTCGGTAGACCGTCAACGATGCAGGACAAGTCCAACGGAGGTCGTATGGAATACGGCATGCATGGCTTGGCTGAACGGGTACGCCGCGAACTGGAAGCCAGCTATCACAAACACGGATGCGGCCCTGCCTTCTGGGACACGTACCAGCAGGTGCTGGACCGCCTGGTCCCGCAGGGGACCGAGCGCACGGAAGTGACCAATGAAATGGCGCTGATCATCGAGCAGCTCGGAATCGTACGGCGTGCCCAGCTGGTGCCTCCGCACGCCAACGGGTCACGCTGATTCAGAGCAGGTGCCAGGCGCCTGCGGCGAGCAGCGCCAGCAGCAATGACGCCAGGACCACGGTCCGCGGTCGCCACCCGCGTCGCGGCTGCCCTGCCATCGTCTGCGGGCTGCAGTAGCGGATCAGTCCCGGGCCGAAACCGGCCCGGGACTGTTGCTGCTCGCAGGCATCCAGGCAGGCGCCGCACGCCAGGCAGTCGGCCTGCGGGCCCTGGCGGATGTCGAGCTGCATCGGGCAGGCGTGGAGACAGGCCGCGCAATCGGTGCAGTCGCCGAGGCGGTCGGCGCTGAAGGTCGGCATGGGGCCGGCCAGCCATGGGTGCGCGGCGCGGAACACGTAGTCCTGCGCGGAGGTCGGATCGAGCAGGCCGCGACCGCGGCCGATCACGCCGCCAAGGCCAGCGGGCCGGGGCCCGCGGGGTTCGCCGCGGCGCGCGTCATACAGCATCCGGGGGGTCTGCGGGTCGACCAGCAATGGCTGCGCGCGCGCGAAGGGGCACAGCGAACGGCAGACCTGCTCCCGCAGGAAGCCGGCGTTGCCCCATGTGGCTGCCGCGTAGAACAGGACCCAGAAGGTTTCCCAGCCACTCCAGCCGCCCTGGACACTGGCGGTGACGAGGCCGGTGATCGGGCTGAACAATCCCACGAAGGTGATGCCGGTCCATAGCGACAGCAATAACCATGCGGCCTGCGTGGCAGGACGCGCCAGGGCGCGTGGCAGGCGTTGGGCAAGAAAGCTGTCGATCAGGCTGAAGGCGTAGCTCCACACCGTCTGCGGGCAGGCATGGCCACACCAGATGCGGCCGGCGAGGTGGGTCAACAGCGCCAGTGCCATCGCCAGCGCCAGCAGCAGGCCCAGCAGCAGGCCAACGTCGTCGGGCCACAGGGTCCAGCCGAACAGGTCGAAGCGACGTGCGTCCAGGTCCAGCAGCAGCGCCTGGCGGCCGTCCCAGCGCAACCAGGGCAGCCCAAGGAAGCCAACCAGCACACCGAGCCGCAGTGCGCCACGCCATCGCCACGGTGGGGAAGGGGGCCTTAGTGCGTTCATCCCAGAGGCAGCTCATCATCTGCGTCTGCCGGCATCGGCCGCAGCAGATATCCGGTGATCGCGCTGGACAGCGCCGTCACCGCCCAGAACATGAAGAAGCCGACCGTGTAGCCGAGTTCGCGACTGATCGCCGTGCCCGGAAAACTGATGGCCTGAAGGCGCAACGGGTCGACGAAAGCGAAGAACACCACGCTGGCCAGCCCGGCGGCGATGAAACTGGGCCAGAGGATGGCGCCCCAATGCTGGATCAGGCGCTGACGCGGGGACGAAGTGGGTGTATTCATGCGGTCGCGGGTCGGGAAGGGGGCGGCGCGTATACTCCGCCATGGCTGGCGCAGCATCCGCAGGGCATGTTTCCTGCAGGCATGTCAGCCTAGGCGCGCACACGCGCGCCGACATTGATCTGGATCAACGGCGGTGCCGGCCGGTTGGCGCACCCTGCCGGCAATCGCCTGGTGCCTCTGATGAACGCTACGCCATCACTCGTCCCTCCTGTCGCCTCGCCCGCGCTGTGTACCGAAGAGGACGTGACCCGTCTGGTCCACGACTTCTATGCACGCGTGCGTGAGGAGGAGCGTCTGGGCCCCGTGTTCGACGCGCATGTGCACGATTGGCCCGGGCATCTGGCGCAACTGGTGGATTTCTGGTCCGCAATGCTCAGGGGAACGCGTCGCTTCAAGGGATCGCCCATGTCCAAGCACATGGCCATCGCCCTGGACAAGGACCTGTTCGACCGCTGGCTCGCGCTGTTCCGGCGCACCACCGCCGAATGCGGCAATCCACCGATGCAGGCGCTGGCCGATGATGTGGCCGCGCGCATTGCGGAAACGTTCTGGCGCCGGTACCAGATGCTGCGCTGGCCGCAGGTGGCGCTGCCGGTGCTGGGCGTTCCTGCGCGGGATTGATCTGGGTCAAGGCGGCACTGACTGTCCGGCGCGATGCTGGCGGCATGGACACGTTCTCTCCGGCTGCCGGCGGCCTGGCCTGGACCTTCGACCCCGATCTGCTGCGCCGGCATGACCGGCCCGGACCGCGCTACACCTCGTATCCGACCGCTCCGCACTTCCACGACGGTTTCGGCGCGCCCGCACTGCGCCAGGCGATCGCGGACAGCGACCTGCTGGCGCGCGCGCTGTCGCTGTACGTGCATGTCCCGTTCTGCTCCAGCCCGTGCTTCTACTGCGGCTGCAACCGGGTGATCACCCGTGATCGAAGCCGTGGCCACAGCTACGTCTCACGGGTCCTGGCCGAGGCCGATCTGTTGGCGCCGCAGTTCCAGAAGGGCCGTGAGGTGATCCAGCTGCACCTGGGGGGCGGAACGCCGAATTTCCTGGACGCCGAGGCAATGACCACGCTGATCGACGGCCTTCGCCGGCGTTTCGACTTCAGCTGCTCGGCCGAGCGCGATTTCTCGATCGAGCTTGATCCACGCTTCATCGAAACGCGTGACGTGGCGATGCTGGCACGGCTGGGCTTCAATCGCGCCAGCCTGGGCGTGCAGGACTTCGATCCCTCGGTCCAGGCGTCGATCAACCGTGTGCAGGGTGTGCAGCAGACCCTGGAGATCCTGCGTGCCTGTCGTGACAGCGGCATGCGATCGGTCAACGTGGATCTCATCTACGGGCTGCCGGGACAAAGCCAGGAAGGATTCGGCCGCACCCTCGAGCAGGTGCTTGCGCTGCGGCCGGACCGACTGGCGGTGTATGGCTACGCGCACCTTCCGCATCTGTTCCGCGCGCAGCGGCAGATAGACGAGCGCGCGCTGCCCTCCCCGGAGGACAAGCTTGCGCTGCTGGGACTTGCCGTGCAGCAGCTGTCCGCAGCGGGCTACCAGTACATCGGCATGGATCATTTCGCGCTGCCGGAAGAGGATCTTTCGCGCGCCCAGCGCGCTGGCCAGCTGCATCGCAACTTCATGGGCTACACCACCCATGCCGATACCGACCTGCTGGGCCTCGGCGTCAGCGCGATCAGTCATATCGGCGCGACCTACAGCCAGAACCCACGCGACCTGCCGTCCTGGGAGAGTGCGGTCGATCAGGGCCAGCTGCCGGTCTGGCGTGGTGTGGCGCTCAGCGCCGACGATCAGCTGCGCGCAGACCTGATCCAGCAGCTGATGTGCCAGGGAGAGGTCGACGGACGCGCGCTCGGCGATCGCCACGGCATCGTGTTCGACGACTACTTCGCCGAGGACCTGTGTGCCGTGCAACGGCTGCAGGACGATGGCCTGGTCGAGTATCGCGATGGCGTGGTCCGTGCCAGCGAACGCGGCCGGCCGCTTCTGCGCCTGCTGGCGATGTGCTTCGATCCCCACATGCGTGCAGCGCACGAGCAGCCGCGCTATTCGCGCGCGATCTGAAGTGGTTGGGAGGTTCACGCCACTGCGTGTCGCAAACAGCCCGAAAGCCCTGGTGCCCGGAGCCGGAATCGAACCGGCATGACCTTGCGGTCGGCGGATTTTAAGTCCGATGCGTCTACCAGTTTCGCCATCCGGGCCTGCAGTGCGGCGCCGATTGTAGCCCAGCGGGGGCTCCAGCACCGGCGGCCGGGCATCGCACGGCGTGCTTAACTGTATCGCCCATTCATGCCATAGTCCCGACCATCGTTCCCAGGGGGGGAGCCACCTGATGTCGCTCTACGCGATCGCCTACGTCAGCGATGCCCGCGCCGATCTGCGGACATCCGATCTTGACCGCCTGCTGGCCGATGCCACGGCGTTCAATCGCGTGGCTGGCGTCACCGGGGTGCTGATGTTCGACGGTACACGCTTCCTGCAGTATCTCGAAGGTCCGCAGGATGGTATCGATTCGGTGTTCCCGCGCATCCTCAATGCCCGCAGCCATACCCAGCTGAAGGTGCTGTGCCGGGCGCCCGTGCCGCAGCGGGCGTTCCCCCGCTGGAACATGGGGACGCGACGCATCGAGGCGGAGCTGCTGGCACAGATCGTCGGTGAGGCGTGGCCGGGGTTGACGCAGGGCAGCGTGGGGTTCGAGCAGCTGCTGCAGGCCTGGACCGGGGCCGATGGCGAGCTGGAGCCTGCCGCGGTCGCACTGGGCTCCTGACCTTGGCGACAAGGTCCTGACACCGTTACGCTGTAGCCCTCTTGCGAAGACTTCCCGGAGTGGGCAGCGAATGAGCGTGATGGCCGAAGCGGCGGCAGTGGGCGATCCGCCGCTGCCTGCATGGCGGGTACATTGATGAGCGTGGCGGTGTCGGCGGCGGAAGCGCCCCGGTTCGCGGTGATCGGCCTGGGTTACGTGGGCCTGCCACTGGCGGTGGCATTCGGCCGGGAACAGCCGACGCTCGGCTTCGACATCGACCCCGAACGCATCGCCGAGCTGCGCGCGGGCCAGGACCACACGCTGGAGGTGGAGGCCGGGGAACTCGCCGCTGCACGCCAGCTCGAGTACAGCAGCGACCCTGCGCGGCTGGACGAGTGCAACGTGTACATCGTCACCGTGCCGACGCCCATCGATGCCTACGAGCAGCCTGATCTGGAACCCCTGCGCTCGGCGACGCGGTTGATCGCCAGCCATCTGCGCGCCGGCGATCTGGTGATCTACGAGTCCACGGTCTATCCCGGCACGACCGAGGAAGTCTGCGTGCCCTTGCTGGAGCAGGGTTCGGGCCTGCGATTCAACGAAGATTTCTACTGCGGCTACAGTCCGGAGCGGGTCAGCCCGGGGGACCGCCAGCGCCGTCTGGCCGACATCCGCAAGATCACCTCGGGTTCGACACCGGAGGTGGCGTCGGTGGTCGATGGGCTGTACCGCTGCATCATCGACGCAGGCACCTTCCCGGCGCCATCGATGCGCGTGGCCGAAGCGGCCAAGGTGGTCGAGAACATCCAGCGCGACGTCAACATCGCCCTGGTCAACGAGCTGGCGCTGATTTTCGACCGTCTCGGCATCGATACCCAGGACGTGCTGGACGCCGCGGGCAGCAAGTGGAATTTCCTGCCGTTCCGTCCCGGTCTGGTCGGTGGCCACTGCATCGGCGTGGATCCCTACTACCTGCTGCACAAGTCGGAAAGTGTGGGTTACCACCCGGACCTCATCCACACCGCGCGGCAGGTCAACAACCGTGTCGGCGAGCACGTGGCCATGCGCGTCCTGGCCATGTTGGCCGAGCGCGGGCGGACCGCGGCCCAGGCGCGCGTGCTGGTGCTGGGCGTCACCTTCAAGGAAGACTGCCCCGATCTGCGCAACAGTCGTGCGCTGGAGCTGGCGCAGCGCCTGGCAGACGCAGGCGCCCAGGTCGATGTCAGCGATCCATGGGTGGGCCCGGCGGCCTTGGCCGATGCCGGTGTGCGGTGGCTGGCCGAGCCGAAGGCCGGCTGTTACGACGCGGTCGTATTGGCAGTGGCGCATGCCAGTTTCAAGGCGATGGATGAAGCCCGCATCCGCGGCCTGCTGGCGCCCGGCGGCCTGGTGTATGACGTGAAATCGGCCTGGCCGCGCAGCGTGGTCGACGATCGCCTGTAGGCGTTGATGATGGCGGGCGCGGTAGACTCGGCTGCAGTTGCAACCAAGGAACGCC
This sequence comes from Stenotrophomonas sp. STEN009, assembly GCF_056760395.1. NCBI lineage: Bacteria > Pseudomonadati > Pseudomonadota > Gammaproteobacteria > Lysobacterales > Lysobacteraceae > Stenotrophomonas > Stenotrophomonas sp. STEN009. The sequence continues at coordinate 43,367 of NZ_JBRRES010000006.1, forward strand.
ATGCACCGGTATATCGTCTACCTGCTCGCCATCCTGATGTTCCCCGTCTGCCTGTGGCTGGCCACGATATGGCCTGCCTGGTACTGGGGCGTCGGTCTGACCGCCGCGATGGTGGCGCTGGGGACCTGGGATCTGCTGCAGAAGCGCAGCACCCTGCGCCGCAACTATCCGGTGATGGCGCACTTCAGATACGGGCTGGAATCGATCGGCCCGGAGATCCGCCAGTATTTCGTGCAGAGTGATCTGGAAGACGTGCCCTTCTCGCGCCAGCAGCGTGCACTGATCTACCAGCGTGCCAAGAACGAGATGGATACGGTGCCGTTCGGCACGCTGCGTAGTGCATATGCGGTGGACTACGAATGGATCAACCATTCGCTGGCACCGACCACCATCGCCCGGCACGATTTCCGTGTGCTGATCGGCGCAGGCTGCGCCAAGCCCTATTCGGCCAGTGTGTTCAACATCTCGGCGATGAGCTTCGGCTCGCTGTCGGCCAACGCGATCCGCGCGCTCAACGAAGGCGCACGCCGTGGCGGCTTCTATCACGATACGGGCGAAGGCTCGATCTCGCCGTACCACCGTGAGATGGGCGGCGATCTGGTCTGGGAGATCGGCTCGGGCTACTTCGGTTGCCGCGACGAGAAGGGCGGTTTCAGCGAAGAGCGGTTCGTCGCCAACGCCACCCATGACCAGGTGAAGATGATCGAGATCAAGCTGTCCCAGGGGGCCAAGCCCGGTCATGGCGGCGTATTGCCCGCGCCGAAGGTGACGGCCGAGATCTCCGTGACCCGTGGCGTGCCGATGGGGGTTGACTGTGTATCTCCGTCGCGGCACTCGGCGTTTTCCACGCCGGTCGAACTGCTGCAGTTCGTCGCCCGCCTGCGCGAACTGTCCGGTGGCAAACCGGTCGGCTTCAAGCTGGCCATCGGCCATCCCTGGGAGTGGTTCGGCATCGCCAAGGCGATGCAGGAGACCGGCCTGTTGCCGGACTTCATCGTTGTCGATGGCGCCGAGGGCGGCACGGGCGCGGCACCGGCCGAGTTCGTTGATCATGTGGGCGTGCCGATGCACGAGGCGCTGCTGCTGGTCCACAACACCCTGGTCGGGCTGGACCTGCGCGAGCGCATCCGCATCGGTGCGGCCGGCAAGATCACCAGCGCATTCGACATTGCCCGGACCATCGCGCTCGGCGCGGACTGGTGCAATGCCGGTCGTGGCTTCATGTTCGCACTGGGGTGCATCCAGTCGTTGAGCTGCCACACCGACAAGTGCCCGACCGGCATCGCCACGCAGGACCCGGCGCGCTGGAAGCACCTCGACGCGCCTGACAAGGCCACGCGCGTGCACAGCTACCACGAGCACACGCTGCATGCCCTGAAGGAGCTGTTGTGCGCGGCCGGCCTGAATGATCCGGCCGAACTGGGGCCGGAGCACATCCTGCGCCGCGTGTCGCCGGTGGAGATCCGCTCGCTGGCGACGCTGTATCGCTATCTGGAGCCGGGAGAACTGCTGCGACGGGTGCCGGATCACGCGGTATTCCATGCGTTCTGGGCAGATGCACGCAGTGATTCATTCCAGCCGCCGGCGCGGATCCAGGCGCTGAGAGCCAGCAAGTCGCGGTGATGGGGTTCCACACGGAGGTTGCATGCAGTTCAGGACCGGTACGATTGACGATGTCTCGCCGCTGTGGGCCCTGCGCACGCGGTGCGTGCGCGAGACCTGCAGCAGTCACTATCCGCCGGAGGTGATCGCACCCTGGGCGGCGTCGCCGCCGCCGGCGCAGTATCCGCGGCTGTTGTCGCAGGGCGGATGCGTGGTGGCCGAAGGCGGGCAGGGCGAGCTGCTCGGTTTTGGCGTACTTGATATCGATGGAAATGAGGTGGATGCGCTGTTCGTCAATCCGGATCGTGGTGGACAGGGTATCGGCCAGGCGCTGATGCAGCGGCTGCTGGCGCTGGCCGATCCCGGGCGCGAGGTGGTGCTGTCGGCCTCGCTCAATGCCGTGTCCTTCTATCAGCGGCAGGGTTTCATCCGCGAACGCGAGGAAATCTATCCCCATCCCAGCGGGGTACCACTCGCCTCGGTACGCATGCGAAGGCCGTGGTGAAACGCTGTTTCCGGTAGCGCCGAGCCGCACGCCCGGTGCTACCGCAGTCGATTCAGCGTGTGGCCAACCACTGGATCACGCCTTCGGCAGCGCGCAGGCCACTGGCATAGCAGGCCGTCAGCAGGTAGCCGCCGGTCGGCGCCTCCCAGTCCAGCATTTCGCCAGCGCAGAACACGCCGGGCAGGGCACGCAGCATCAGCCCTGCGTCGAGCGCGTCCAGCCTTACCCCTCCGGCCGTGCTGATCACCTCAGCCATCGGCCGCGGGCGCAGCAGTTTCAGCGGCAGGCGCTTGAGCGTCGCTGCGACCGCTGCAAGATCTTGGCCCGCATCCTTGCCGAGGTGCTCGAACACAAGTGCCGCTTTCACTGCGTCCACCCCGGCCTGGCGGCGCAGGTGTTCACCGAAGCTGCGGCCCTTGCGTGGACGCGACAGATCGGCCAGCAGGCGTGCTTCATCGCGACCCGGCGCCAGGTCCAGCCACAATGGCGCACAACCCTTGCGGTTGATGGTTTCGCGCAGGTCGGCCGCCAGCGCGTAGATCAGGCTGCCTTCGATGCCATAGTCGCTGGCGACGCATTCGCCCTGCAGTGACCGTGGTTGGCCTGTCAGGTCGATCCAGTGCGCCACCACTGGCTTCAAGGGGGCACCGGCATTGCGCTGGGCGAACAGGGGCGTCCAGTCAACGTCGAATCCGCAGTTGGCGGCCTGCAACGGTGCGATGTCCACGCCGTGTGCCTGCAGCGGTGCCACCCAGGCACCGTCGCTGCCGAGGTGCGGCCAACTGCCGCCGCCCAGCGCCAGCACGGTGGCATCAGCGTGCACATCGAGGTGGCCGTCTTCGGTGTTGAAGCGCAGCGCGCCGTCGCTGGCCCATCCGCACCAGCGGTGATTCACGTGCAGGCGTACGCCCTGCTCCTTCAAGCGGCGCACCCAGCCGCGCAGCAGGGGCGCAGCCTTGCGATCGACCGGGAACACGCGGCCGGAACTGCCGACATAGGTCTCCACGCCGAGATCGGCGGCCCAGTCGCGCAGTGCCTGCGCGTCGAACCCGTCCAGCCAGCGGCCGACTTCACCGGCCTGCTCGCGGTAGCGGCTGTCGAACAGCGGGCGCGCATCGGAGTGGGTCAGGTTGAGCCCGCCCTTGCCGGCGATCAGGAACTTGCGACCGGGGGAACCCTTGGCTTCATAGAGGTCCACCTCCAGGCCGGCGGCGCGCAGGCGCTCGGCAGCGAACAGCCCTGCCGGGCCGCCACCGACGACAGCCACGCGGCGCGGTGCATGTCGATCAGGGTTGGACATCGAGCAGCTCGACATCGAACACCAGCGAGGAGCCCGGCGGGATCGGGCCGGCGCGACGGCTGCCGTAGCCCAGGTCCGGGGGGATCATCAGGGTGCGCTTGCCGCCGACCTTCATGCCGGCCACGCCTTCATCCCAGCCGCGGATGACCTGGCCGGCACCGAGCACGAAGGTGAACGGCTGGCCGCGTCCGACCGAGCTGTCGAATGTCTTGCCATGCTTGCTCTCGGTGCGGTTGTCGTAGATCCAGCCGGTGTAGTGCACGGTGACCTTCCGTCCCGCCACCGCTTCGGCCCCGGTACCGGGCTGGATGTCGATGCGCTCGAAGGTGGTCAGCGAGCCTCCCGGTGGTGGGCCGGACGGCTCCATCGAGCAGCCGGCAGCAGCAAGGGACAGCAACAGGGGAAGCAGCAGTCGGCGCATCGGGCATCTCCGTCGGGCGCAGGGCGAGGGCGGCAAGGGTAGCGCATCGGCGCCGGGTATCATGGCGCCATGGCCAAACTCCTGCTCAATCTGCGCAATGTCGGCGATGACGAATACGCCGACGTCTGCACGCTCCTGGATCGCCACGGCATCGCCTGGTACCGCACCGAGCCCAGTCCCTGGGGCATTTCCAATGGCGGGCTGTGGCTCCGCGAGGACGGCGATCATGCGCGCGCCAAGGCATTGATGGCCGAGTACCAGGCCGAGCGCGCGCCACGCATCCGGGCCGAGCGTGAGCAGGCCCTGCGTGATGGCACGGCCGAGACCTTCGGCAGCCTGCTGCGGCGCCGGCCGCTGTATGTCGTGCTGGTACTGCTGGCGATGCTGGGCGCTGCTGCCCTGGTGCTGCTGCCGTTCATGCTGCTGCGGGGGTAGGGCGCTCCAGCCGCCGATCATCGACCCCGGGTCCTGACCCGGTGGCGGCCAGGCGCTAAAATGCGCGGATGATCGCCAATACCGCCGCCTATCATTTCACTGCCATCGACGCCCCCGAGGTTCTGTGCGACCAACTGCTGGCGCGTGCCGAAGCGGCTGGGCTGCGCGGCACGATCCTGGTGGCGGGCGAGGGCCTGAATCTGTTCCTGGCGGGCACCCCGGCCGCCATCGAGGGCTTCTACGCGGCACTGCGTGAGGATCCGCGTCTGGCCGGAATGCGGGTCAAGACCAGCTTCAGCGAGCATCAGCCCTTCGCGCGGCTCAAGGCCAGAGTGAAGCCGGAGATCATCAGTTTCCGCCGCGATGACGGCCAGCCGCTGGCCTATCCACGCGCGCCGGCGGTCGATCCGGCCACCGTACAGCGTTGGTTGCGGCAGGGCCACGACGATGCGGGAAAGCCGGTGGTGATGCTCGATACCCGCAATCTGCAGGAGGTGGAGTACGGCACGTTCAAGGACGCGCTGGTGCTGCCGATCCACAAGTTCACCGATCTGCCGGAGGCCCTGGCGCCGCACCGCGACGCATTGAAGGACAGCACCGTGGTCAGCTTCTGCACGGGTGGCATCCGCTGCGAGAAGGCCGCACTGTGGATGCTCAATGACGGCATGGACAACGTGCTGCAGCTCGATGGCGGCATTCTCGGCTACTTCGAGGAGGTGGGCGGCGAGGGCTACGACGGGCGCTGTTTCGTGTTCGACGAACGGGTGGCGCTGGATGCGGAGCTCAGGCCGCTGGTGGATGAGCCGCTGCCGGAACCACGCCCCAGCGCCTTCTGAGCGGCTGTCCCGGGCGCCGGTCGTGCACGGCTGTCCGGTCCACCTGGGGAGCTGACCCGCCCGGCAGGAATCAGCGTCCCGCCACCGGCACTGGCCGCCGTGCCGGGCCGACCCCATGCAGAGGGGATCTTTTGACGGAAACCGCCTGATGATCCCGTTGTCGATCCTCGACCTGGCCCCGGTCTGCGAGGGCAGCGATACCACTGCCGCCTTCTCCAACATGCTGGCACTGGCCCAGCATGCCGATGCGCTGGGCTACCGCCGCTACTGGCTGGCCGAACACCACAACATGCCCGGTATCGCCAGCGCGGCCACCGCCGTGCTGATCGGGCACGTTGCCGGTGGCACGCAGCGCATCCGTGTCGGTGCAGGCGGCATCATGCTGCCCAACCATGCGCCGCTGCAGGTGGCCGAGCAGTTCGGCACGCTGGCCTCGCTCTATCCGGACCGCATCGATCTGGGGCTGGGGCGGGCGCCCGGCACCGACCAGCCGACCGCCCGCGCGCTGCGGCGCTATTTCGACAGCGCTGACCAGTTCCCGCAGGATGTGCGTGAGCTGCTGCATTACTTCGAGCCGGTCCAGCCCGGTCAGGCGGTACAGGCCGTGCCTGGCGGCGGCCTGCGGGTGCCGACGTGGATCCTGGGTTCCAGCCTGTTCGGTGCGCGCATGGCGGCATCGATGGGGCTGCCGTACGCCTTCGCCTCGCACTTCGCCCCGGACGCGATGGATGAGGCGCTGGCAGTCTACCGCCGCGAATTCCGTCCTTCGGCCACGTTGAAGCAACCGCACGCGATGCTGGCATTGAACGTGGTGGCCAGCGACAGCGAAGCCGAATCGCGCCGCCTGTTCACCAGCCAGCAGCAGAGCTTCGTCAATCTGCGCCGGGGGCGTCCCGGCAAGATCCCGGCACCGATCGACGACATCGAATCGTTCTGGGAGCCGCACGAGAAACTGGGTGTCGAGCGGGCATTGGCGTGCACGGTGCTGGGTGATCCGCAGCAGGTGGCCGAGGGTATCGCCGCGTTCGTCGAACGCCATCGACCTGACGAACTGATGCTCACCGCCAATCTGTATGACCATCGCGCGAGGCTGCGCTCGTTCGAGCTGACCATGCGGGCGTGGCACGATCGCCACGCGGGCTGAACGATTGCATCACGGCGCATTGCAGACCTTCCGCGTCTGATGGGGGCTCCCTACCCCTGGAGCTCCCCATGTCGGATTCCCGCGCAGAACACATCGCTCAGCTGGCCGAACTGATCAAGGACGTGGAGGTGGCGATGTTCACCACGGTCGGTGTCGATGGTCGCCTGTACAGCCGTCCGCTTGGTACCCAGCAGGTCGCCTTCGATGGTGACCTCTGGTTCGCTACCGCAGCCGACAGCCCGAAGGTGGCGGAGATCGCACTCAATCCGCGGGTCAACGTGGCCTACGCCTCGACGTCGAAGAACACCTATGTGTCGGTGGCGGGCAACGCGCGCATCGTCGACGATCGAGCCAAGGTGGAAGCGCTGTGGTCGCCAGCGATGAAGCTGTTCTTCCCCGGCGGCAAGGACGATCCGAACCTTCGGCTCATCCACGTGCAGGCTGAATCGGCCGAGTACTGGGATGGACCGGGCACGCTGCTGGGCAGGGCGCTGACGTTCGTGCTGTCTGCGGTACAGGATGAGCCAGGCCAGCTTGCCGACAACGGTTTCGTCGACCTGCGTTGATGGGCCCGGTTCAGAACCAGCGCTGGAACAGTTCGACGGTGTAGCTCACCAGTTGGCCGGAACTGAAACCAAAGAACGCGATTGCCGCCAATGCTCCGATCCAGTTGACCAGCATCAGCGCGCCGTCGCGCTCGAGCAGGGCCAGCGAGAACAGCAGCAGCTGGAAGCCGAACAGATAGTTGGTGAACGGGATCGGCAGCGACAGCAGGATGCCCAGCAGGACCAGCAGTGCGCCGGTGAACGCGTGAGCCGGCAGCGGCTTGAGCAGCTGCGGCAGGCGTGGCTTGAGCATGCGGTCCAAGCGCCGCAGCGGGCGGTCGATGCGGTCCAGGAACCGGTGCATGGTGCCGCGCTTCGGCCCGCGGCGGGCAATGAAGCCCGGCAGCCAGGGGCGCCGCATGCAGCACAGCATCTGCAGGCCGATCAGGATCACCAGGGGGCCACTGACCGCACCGCCCAGCCCCGGAATCGGGATGAACGATGGCAGGATCGCCACGAACAGGAAAACGCCGAAGGCGCTCTGCTGCAGATCCTGCAGGATCTGGCCCAGCTTCATGTGCTGGGCCGGATCACCCCAGGCGAACATTTCCAGCAGCGTGCGGATGCCTTCGTTGCGATAGGCAGGTGCTGCGTCGCGCGGGCGGGACTCAGGCGGTGAGCTCATCGGCCTGCTCGTCCGACAGCGTGCGCAGCAGCAGCTTGTCCACACGTGCACCGTCCAGGTCGACGATCTCGAAGCGCCAGCCGGCCCAGTCGAAGTACTCGCCCGCGTGCGGGATGCGGCCGAAGTAGTGGATGCACATGCCGGCCAGGGTGTAGTAGTCGCCCTCTTCGGCGTCGGGAAGCTCGTTGCTGCCGATCAGCTCGCGGAGGTCGTCCACCGGCAGCGAGCCGTCCACCAGCAGCGAGCCGTCCTCACGGGTCACCACCAGTGCGTCCTCGTCGGCATTCTCCACCGCTTGCAGGCGGCCGACCACTGCGCCCATCAGGTCGCTGATGGTGACCAGTCCCTGGATCTCGCCGTATTCGTCGACGACCAGCGCCATCGACTGCTGTTCTTCCCGGAAGATCTCCAGCAGCTTCATCGCATGGGTGGACTCGGAAACGTACAACGGCTCGCGCAGGGTCTGGAACAGCGCGTTGTCGCCGCGTGCCATGCGGGTCGCCAGCGATTTCAGTTCAAGCACACCGACCACATCCATGTCGTTGTCGCGATAGACCGGATAGCGCGAGAACTCATGCTCGGCCATGATTTCCAGGTTGCGGTCCAGGCCGGCCTGCGTGTCCAGCCAGGCGATCCGGTTGCGCGGCGTCATCAGGCTGTCGGCGGTGCGATCGCCCAGCCGCATCACGCGGTTCATCATGTCGCGCTCATGGGTATCGATCACACCTGCCTCGTGGCTTTCGGCCACCAGCATGCGGATCTCCTCTTCGGTCACCGAGGCGGCTTCGTCCTTGCCCAGGCCAAGTGCCTTCAGCACCAGCTGGGTCGTCCTGGACAGCAGCCAGACGAAGGGCAGGGCCAGTTTGGCCAGCCAGCTCATCGGCATGGCCACCAGGCTGGCAATGGCCTCGGAGCGGGTCAGGGCCAGCCGCTTGGGCACCAGCTCACCAAAGATCAGGGTCACGAAGGTGATGAGGGTCACGGCCAGCGTGGTGCCGACCTGGGAGGCGTAGGCGAAGCCGGGCATCAGGCCCTGCAGCCAGCCGGCAATGGCATCGCCGATGGCGTCGCCGCCCAGGTAGCCGGTCAGCACGCCGATGACGGTGATGCCGATCTGGACCGTGGACAGGAAGCTCTCGGGCTTTTCGGACAGCTCCAGGGCCTTGGCGGCGCGCTTGGAGCTGCCGGCCATCTGCTTGAGACGGCTCTTGCGCGAGGTCATGACCGACATCTCGGACATGGCGAAGAAGCCGTTCAACAGAACCAGCGCGAAGACAATCAGGATCATTTCAAACACGGGCGTCGTCCCCGGTTGGTGGCAGGGAGGGCGGGTGCTTGCGATGGCGGCAGGCGCTCAGGAGCAGAGTCCGGCGCGGCGCTGGGGGATAAGGGTCGTCGTCCATAAGGTGCGCCCGAGGGCGCGCTGGCATCTTAGCAAAGGGCCGTGGCAAGGTGGCAACTGCCTGTTCAGGTTGGCGGGTTCCACCCCCGGAAAGGGGGCGGGGATACCCGAGATGGTCATCTAGCCGTCATAATTCCGTCCGGTGCCGTCCTTCCCGCGACGGCTGACAGGTTTCTCAATGTTCTCTCTGCAGACCATTTTCGGTTCCGGCAAACAGTTCTACACCCTGCTCGATGAGGCTGCCGTCGCGGCCTCCGACGCCGCCAAGGCGCTGCATTCCATGCTGCGCGAGGCCGACCGCCAGCCCGCGCTGGACGCCTTCAAGCTGGCCCGCCTGCGCGAGCGCGCGGCGTCGGACAAGATCAGCCAGGCGCTGGTGGACAGCTTCATGACGCCGATCGAGCGTGAAGACATCGAAGCGCTGGGGTCGGCGCTGTACAAGATCCCCAAGCAGATCGAGAAGTTCGCCGATCGCTATTCGCTGGCCACGACCCACCTGGAGCACATCGACTTCGCGCCGCGCGCGGCGATGCTGGAGCAGGCCGCCGGCGTGGTGGTGGAGATGGTGGCCGACCTGCGCCACATGAACCTGGACCGGATGACCGCGCTCAACGAGAAGCTGCGCTCGCTGGAGAACGAGGCCGACCGGCTGATGCTGGAGCTGTACCGTGACATCTATTCCGGGCGCCTGGACAACCTGCAGATGTTCCTGCTCAAGGAATTCTTCGAGATCCTGGAAAAAGCCATCGACCGCTGCCGCGAGGCCGGCGTGGTGGCGTACCAGATCGTGCTGAAGAACAGCTGACGGACGCCGCCGCATGTTGACCCTCGTCCTGGTGGTGATCCTGGCTGCGCTCGTCTTCGAGTTCATCAACGGCTTCCACGACACCGCCAACTCCATCGCCACCGTGGTGGCGACCAAGGTGCTCTCGCCCGGCTGGGCGGTGATGCTCGCCGCCTTCATGAACCTGATCGGTGCCCTGACCGGTACCGCGGTCGCGCTGACCATTGCGTCGGGCCTGCTCAATACCAACGTGGTCGATGTCACCCCGCAGGTGATCCTGTGCGCCCTGCTGGGCGGCATCATCTGGAACCTGATCACCTGGTGGAAGGGACTGCCGTCCTCGTCCTCGCACGCCCTGATCGGTGGCCTGTGCGGCGCCGGGCTGGCGGCCGCGCACAACAACTGGGATGCGCTGATCTGGTCCGAACGGCTCGGCAGCTGGGCGCAGAACAAGGGCCTGCTGTGGAAGGTGTTCGTGCCGATGATCACCTCGCCGATTGCCGGCTTCCTGCTGGGCATCGTGGTGATGGTGCTGCTGTGGGGCCTGATTGCCGGTCTGGCCAGGATCGGTGGTGCGATTGGCCGCCTGGCCCGTCCGCGCTGGGTCAATGCCTTCTTCGGCAAGGCGCAGATCGTCTCGGCCGCCTACATGGGCTTCGCACACGGGCACAACGATGCGCAGAAGACCATGGGCATCATCGCCATGACCCTGATCGGTGCCGAAGCCACCGGTGCACTGGACAACCTGCCGTCCTGGCTGGCCTTCATGCACCCGGATGCGCAGGCCGGTGACGGCATCGCGATGTGGATCGTGCTGACCTGTGCGGTGGTGATGGCCGCCGGTACCGCTTCGGGTGGCTGGAAGATCATCAAGACGCTGGGCCACAAGATGGTCAAGCTGCATCCGATCCACGGCTTCGCGGCGGAGACCAGCTCGGCCACCATCCTGACCCTGGCCGCCCATTTCGGCATGCCGGTCTCGACCACGCACAGCATCTCCACCGCGATCATGGGCGTGGGCTTTGCCAAGAATCCGCGTTCGCTGAAGTTCGGCGTGATCGAGCGCATCGTCTGGGCCTGGATCCTGACCATCCCGGCGGCAGGCGGCTGTGCGTACCTGATCCTGAAGCTGTTCGAGCTGTTCGGCTGGACCTGATGCCAGCAACCCTGGGGTCAGAGCCCTTTCCCTGCAGATAGGGATCTGACCCCGGAAATGAAAAAGCCCGCCGGATTCCGGCGGGCTTTTTTCATGGGCAGATCGTTTTTCCGTATCCAGCGTGTCGACCAAGGTCGACACCCACCAACAGCAGCAGGAACCTCGCCAGCCCACGGAAACCCGGCTTTTGTCGTTGCCGTTGCCGTTGCCGTTGCCGTCAGCGGGCGCCGGGCCGCGACCCGGCCGAACCCCTCAGTTGCGCTGGAACAGTGCCTGCACATCCTTGCGGAATGCCGCCTGGCTGTCGGCACGGCTGTAGAACATGTGCCCGCCCGGGTAGCTGCGCACCTGCACGCGGTCCGGGTTGCTGCCCATCGCCGGCATCTGGTCCACGGTCAGGATCGAGCCCATGAACGGGCATGACAGGTCATTCCAGCCGTGCGCGATCAGCACCTGCAGATTCGGATCGATCGCCACCGCCTGGCGCAGCTGGGTCACCGCACCCTGGCGCAGGTCGCCGTTGCGGTCCCACAGCCGGTTCACCTCGTAGTTCAATGCCTGGTAGCGCGCATCGACCTTCCAGCCCACCACGCGGGTGACGAAGTCGACCATCGCGGTGGTGGTCGGCGCGATGATGCTGTCGAGCAGGGGATCGTTGGCGCGCTGTTCCGGATCGTTCGGGAACGGATCAAACGCCGTCACGTTCGAGTCGTAGCGGCTGCCCAGCGTGCCCTTGTCGCGGAACACTTCGCGCAGATAGGCCTGGATTTCCAGGCGGCCGCCGGCACGACGCACGAACTGCGGGTCCAGCCCGGTCAGCTCGGTGACCCGGCGCAGCATCGCTTCGGTGGCCTGCGGATCGCTGCGGCCCTTCATCAGGGCGGTGGCGTAATCGCCGCGGGTGTACTCGATCACCTCACGCATCGCCGCGTCGGTCAGGCGGCCCTGGCGCTCCAGGTGCGCCGCTGCGATCGACGGCAGCGTCTGCATCCACGCCATCGGCGAGACGTCGGCGTTGTCTTCCAGGGTCGGGCTCAGGTACGGCGAGACCAGCACCAGGCCGTTCATCGCAACGCCCAGCCGCGTCTGCAGATAGTGGGTGATGCGTGGGCCGCGGTAGCCACCGTAGCTCTCACCGGTGAGATACTTGCGCGACGCCATGCGCTGGTTGCGCAGCAACCAGTCGTAGATCGATCGCGACAGGTACTCGATGTCGGCACTGGGGTTGTACAGTGCCTTCTTGGCTTCGTCATCGCCGATGCGGGCACGGCTGAAGCCGGTGCCGACCGGGTCGATGAAGACCAGGTCGGTGAAGTCCAGCCACGTTCCCGGATTGTCGTGCAGCGTGGCCGGCGCCGACGCGCTGTCGCCCTCCGAGCCGAAGGTCACGACCTTCGGGCCGATGGCGCCCAGATTGAGATACACCGAGGACGCGCCGGGCCCGCCGTTGAGCGCGAAGGTCACCGGCCGGTCCTTGCCGGGCATCGTGTAGGCGGTGAACACTACATCGGCGATCACCTTGCCCTTCTCGTCACGTACCGGCAGGGTCCCTACGGTGGCGGTGTAGTCGAGCGTGCGGCCTGCCAGGCGGATGCTCTGGCGGGCGGAGGCGTCGGCCGGCAGCGCAGGTGCTTCGGTCCTGTCGTCCCTGGCATCGGGCTTGGACTCGGCGGCGGGCGCGGCCAGCACGCTGGCAGGAGCAATGAGCAGGCCGACGCAGAGCGCGGCAGTGTGCAGCAGGAACTTCATGGCACCGGATCGGCAGCGGAAGGGGGTTTCGATGCTAGGCCTCCAGGGTGCCGCGCCGTATGTGTCCAAAGCCATGGCCGGGCGTTGTCGTCGGTTGCGGCCAGATTGGGTCAAGTGGGCAGGGCGCTCGCGGCTTCGTCATCGGCCAGCAGCCCGTACACAGCCGAGTCGGCCAACTCGCCCTGGATGCGCCAGCGTTGGCGCAGGAGGCCCTCACGATGGAAGCCGAGGCGTTCAAGCACGTGCGCGGAGGCCGCATTGTGCGGATCGATCTCGGCTTCGACGCGATGCAGGCGCAGCGTCCGGAACAGGTAGGCCAGCACCTGCTGCAACGCCTCATGCATGTAGCCCCGGCCCTGGACCTCAGGTGCCAGCAGATAGCCGATCTCGGCACGCGCAGCATCGCGATCGACGGCAAACACCACGCAGATGCCCAGCAACGGCCCTTCCAGCGATTCGCGCACGGCCAGCTTGAGCTGGGTGCCGATGGCGTGTGCGGCGAGGTCGTCGTCGATCTGTTCGCGGGCTTCGCCCGGCCGTGTCCAGGCAGGATGGTTCCACCAGCGCATGACCGTCGGGTTGGATTGCAGCGTGAACAACGCAGCAGCGTCATCACGACGGATCGGGCTCAGCACCAGCCGCGCGCTGTGCAGCGGCAGGCCGGGGAACAGCAGCGAGTGGCTGGGCAATGCGGTGGTCCACGCGGATGAGCGCGCATTATGGACCCGCAGGGTTTGCCGATGGGGGTGTAATGCCCCGGAGGGCGGCCTGGACCGGCACTGCCAGGCCATGCAGCCAGAGCCGTTTCCCGACAGGAAACGGCCCCGGCCCGCGCTGGAATCAGACTTCCAGCGACGCCAGATCGCCCTTGGTCTCCAGCCAGCCCTTGCGGTCAGACGCCCGCTTCTTGGCCAGCAGCATGTCCATCAGCGAACGGGTCTGCTCGCGATCGTCCACGGTCAGCTGCACCAGGCGACGGGTGTCCGGGTGGATGGTGGACTCACGCAGCTGCGACGGGTTCATTTCGCCCAGGCCCTTGAACCGGGTCACGTTGACCGCGCCCTTGATTTTCTCGCGCTCGATCTTGTCCAGCATGGAGCGCTTTTCTTCCTCGTCCAGTGCGTAGAAGACCTGCTTGCCCACGTCGATGCGGAACAGCGGTGGCATTGCCACGAACACGTGGCCAGCGTCGACCAGCGCCGGGAAGTGCTTCAGGAACAGCGCCGTCAACAGGGTGGCGATGTGCAGGCCGTCCGAGTCGGCGTCGGCCAGGATCACCACCTTGCCGTAGCGCAGGCCGCTGATGTCATCCTTGCCCGGATCGCAGCCGATGGCGATGGCCAAGTTGTGCACTTCTTCCGAGGCCAGCACGCTGTTGGAGGAGACTTCCCAGGTGTTCAGGATCTTGCCGCGCAGCGGCATGATCGCCTGGAAATCCTTGTCGCGTGCCTGCTTGGCGCTGCCGCCTGCCGAATCACCTTCCACCAGGAACAGTTCGGTACGCGACAGGTCCTGGCTGATGCAGTCGGCCAGCTTGCCCGGCAGGGCAGGGCCCTGGGTGACCTTCTTGCGGACCACCAGCTTTTCGGTCTTCAGGCGTGCGCTGGCGCGCTCAATGGCGATCTGCGCGATCTTCTCGCCCAGTTCCACGTTCTGGTTCAGCAGCAGGCTGAATGCATCGTGCGCGGCACCTTCCACGAAACCGGCGGCCTGCCGCGAGGACAGGCGTTCCTTGGTCTGCCCGCTGAACTGCGGATCGGTCATTTTCAGCGACAGCACGAACGACACGCGGTCCCACACGTCTTCCGGCGCCAGCTTCACGCCACGCGGCAGCAGGTTGCGGAAGTCGCAGAACTCGCGGAGCGCCTCGGTCAGGCCGGTGCGCAGGCCGTTGACGTGGGTACCGTGCTGGGCAGTCGGGATCAGGTTGACGTAGCTTTCCTGGACCAGCTCTCCTTCCGGCAGCCAGGCCACGGCCCAGTCCACCACTTCGGTGTCCTTCTTCAGGTTGCCGACGAACAGGTCGGCCGGCAGCATTTCGCGCTCGCCCAGCTCCAGCTTCAGGTAGTCGCGCAGGCCGTCCTCGTAGTACCAGGTGTCGACTTCGCCGGTGGCTTCGTCGGTCAGCTTCACGGTCAGGCCCGGGCACAACACCGCTTTGGCGCGCAGCAGATGCTTGAGCGCGCGCACCGCGAACTTCGGTGTATCGAAGTACTTCGGGTCCGGCCAGAAGCGCACGCGGGTGCCCGTGTTCTTCTTGCCGACCGTGCCCACCACTTCCAGCGGCGTGGCGCGGTCACCGTTACGGAAGGTGATGCGGTGTTCGGCACCTTCGCGCTTGATGTGCACCTCCACCAGGGTCGACAGCGCGTTGACCACGCTGACGCCGACGCCGTGCAGGCCGCCGGAGAAGGTGTAGTTGTTGTTGCTGAACTTGCCGCCCGCGTGCAGGCGGGTCAGGATCAGCTCGACACCCGGGATCTTCTCTTCCGGATGGATGTCCACCGGCATGCCACGGCCGTCATCGCTGACCTCCACGCTGCCGTCCTTGTACAGGGTGATCTCGATCGAGCGGGCGTGGCCGGCGAGGGCCTCGTCCACCGAGTTGTCGATCACTTCCTGCGCCAGGTGGTTGGGGCGCGCGGTGTCGGTATACATGCCGGGACGGCGCTTGACCGGGTCAAGGCCGGACAGGACTTCAATATCGGCGGCGTTATAGCGGGCGTTCATCTATGTTCTAAAGCGCGGAGCGACGCGCAAGTGTGCGGTCTGGGCGGCGAATTTGCACGCCTGCGGTTCAGCCTCGCCACCGGGGAGGGGGTAAAATGGCAGCCGCTGGAATCCGGACGCCAGCGTCCCCATGTCCCAGCCATACCGCGAGGAGGACTCCATGAAGAAGTTGCTGACCATTGCGTTCCTGGCCGCTGCCGCCGTTGCGGTGCCGCTGGTGATGGCGCAGAACGCCGGCCAGCCGGCCCCGCAGCAGGGTGACCAGGCCGACAAGGCACAGGCCGAAGCCGACGCCAAGGCCAAGCGCCGCGCGCAGGCCAATGCGGAGCTGAAGGCCAAGGGCCAGCCGGTTCCGCAGCAGGAAGAAGAGGAAGAGGCGCGCAAGAAGCGCTGAGCGCACGCGCACCCTCCCTTTCCCACGGAAGCCCTGTAGAAGCGGGCTTCTGGCGACGCCACGCCCCCGCAAGGGGGCGTTTTTCGTTCGGTCGGCCTGCACAAGCCTCTTGGGTTGGCGGCCATCTATCTGTAAACTATGGCTTTCCGGGAGTAGTGCGTGTCCACCATTTGCGAATGGGCTGGCACGGCCATGCGTGGCCTCCAGCAATGCGGGTCGCAGGTGACGGTCGATGTGACCGGCGCGGTTGCCCCGACCTCGCGCGATGGTTACCGTCTGGCGCCAGCCGCCGCACGGATCGGCACCTCCCTCGCTGCCCCAGCGAACCGGAAAACCCCCTTCAAGCGCCATGTCCGCCCCCAGGGCGTGCGTGGCGCTGTCGTTTTCCATTTCCAGACAGGATGCTTGCAGCCATGACTCCCTTGATTTTCGTAACCGGCGGCGTGGTGTCCTCGCTCGGCAAAGGCATTGCCGCTGCGTCGCTGGCCGCCATTCTCGAAGCCCGTGGCCTGAAGGTCACGATGATGAAGCTCGACCCCTACATCAACGTTGATCCGGGCACCATGAGCCCGTTCCAGCACGGCGAGGTCTATGTCACCGACGACGGTGCCGAGACCGATCTCGATCTGGGCCACTACGAGCGGTTCGTGCGGACGCGCCTGAGCCGCAAGAATTCGGTCACCACCGGTCGCATCTACGAGAACGTGATCCGCAAGGAGCGTCGCGGCGATTACCTCGGCGCGACCGTGCAGGTCATTCCGCACATTACCGACGAGATCCGTCGTTGCATCGACGAAGCCACCGAAGGCTATGACGTCGCCCTGGTCGAGATCGGCGGCACCGTCGGCGACATCGAATCGCTGCCGTTCCTGGAGGCGATCCGCCAGGTGCGTACCGAGCGTGGTCCGGAGAAAGCGCTGTTCATGCACCTCACCCTGGTGCCGTACATCGGCGCGGCCGGCGAACTGAAGACCAAGCCGACCCAGCACTCGGTGAAGGAGCTGCGTTCGATCGGCATCCAGCCGGATGTGCTGTTGTGCCGTTCGGAGCAGGCCGTGCCCGATTCGGAGCGTCGCAAGATCGCCCAGTTCACCAACGTTTCCGAACGCGCCGTGATCAGCGTGCCGGACGTGGATGTGCTGTATCGCATCCCTTCGGGACTGCATGCGCAGGGCCTGGATGAGATTGTCGTCAACCAGCTGAAGCTGGCCGACAAGGCCGGTCCTGTCGATCTGTCGGTGTGGGAGGACGCGGTCGACGCCACGCTGCATCCGCTCGACGAGGTGACCATCGCCGTGGTCGGCAAGTACGTCGACCACCAGGATGCGTACAAGTCGGTCGGCGAAGCACTCAAGCATGGTGGCCTGCGCCAGCGCACCCGGGTCAATCTGAAGTGGCTGGAAGCGCAGGACCTGGAAGGCACGGACATGGCCGCGCTGGCCGATGTTGATGGCATCCTGGTGCCGGGCGGATTCGGCGACCGTGGTTTCGAAGGCAAGGTGCTGACCTCGAAGTTCGCCCGCGAGAACCAGGTGCCGTACTTCGGCATCTGCTACGGCATGCAGGCGGCCGTGGTCGATTACGCGCGCAACGTGGTCGGCCTCGAAGGTGCCAACAGCACCGAGAATGATCGCCAGTCGCCAAATCCGGTGATCGGCCTGATCACCGAGTGGCGCACCGCTGCCGGTGACGTCGAGAAGCGCGACGACAAGAGCGACCTGGGCGGCACCATGCGTCTGGGCCTGCAGGAGCAGCGCCTGAAGCCGGGCACGCTGGCGCGTGAGCTGTACGGCAAGGACGTGGTGGCCGAGCGCCACCGCCACCGGTATGAGTTCAACAACCGTTACCGCACCCAGCTGGAAGACGCCGGCCTGGTGATCGCCGGCAAGTCGATGGACGACACCCTGGTGGAAGTGGTCGAGCTGCCGCGCGATGCGCATCCCTGGTTCCTGGCCTGCCAGGCGCATCCGGAGTTCCTGTCCACGCCGCGTGACGGCCACCCGCTGTTCATCGGCTTCATCCGCGCCGCACGCGAGCGCAAGGCCGGTGGCCAGTTGTTGCAGGAAGCGCGCGCCTGACTTGCGATGGGGCCCGCCAGGCCCCATCTTGCTCGCTTGAACCAAGTGCATCGGCCCGTTCGATGTAGCGGACAACTCTAAGGAAACGCCATGAAACTGTGTGGATTCGAGGTGGGGCTGGACCAGCCCCTGTTCCTGATCGCCGGACCCTGCGTGATCGAGTCGATGCAGTTGCAGCTCGATACCGCTGGCAAGCTGAAGGAGATCACCGGCAAGCTCGGTGTGAACTTCATCTTCAAGTCCAGCTTCGACAAGGCCAACCGCACGTCTGGTACCGCTTTCCGCGGCCCGGGCATGGAGGAGGGGCTGAAAGTCCTGGCCGAGGTCAAGAAGCAGATCGGCGTGCCGGTGCTGACCGACGTCCATGAGTACACCCCGATGGACGAAGTGGCTTCGGTCGTGGATGTGCTGCAGACCCCGGCATTCCTTGTTCGCCAGACCGACTTCATCCGCAAGGTGTGCTCGGCCGGGAAGCCGGTCAACATCAAGAAGGGCCAGTTCCTGGCGCCCTGGGACATGAAGCCGGTCGTGGAGAAGGCCAAGGCGACCGGTAACGATCAGATCATGGTCTGCGAACGCGGTGCCAGCTTCGGCTACAACAATCTGGTGAGCGACATGCGTTCGCTGGCGGTGATGCGCGAGACCGGGTGCCCGGTGGTGTTCGACGCCACCCATTCGGTGCAGCTGCCGGGTGGGCAGGGCACCAGCTCCGGCGGCCAGCGCGAACATGTGCCGGTGTTGGCCCGGGCCGCGGTGGCGGTGGGTATCTCCGGTCTGTTCGCCGAGACCCATCCTGACCCGTCCAAGGCCCTCTCCGACGGTCCCAACGCATGGCCGCTGGACCAGATGGAAGCACTGCTCGAAACGCTGATGGAGCTCGATGCGGTGACCAAGAAGCACGGTTTCTCACGCTTCGCGTGAAGTCTGACCCATGGACGGCGCTGGAAACCCAGCGTCGCCGCCGGCACTGGAAACAGTGGCCGTGGGGCCTGATCGCACTGGGCCTGGCGGGGTTGTTCACGGCGGGCGTGTTCGGTCTGGTGCTGATCGGCGCAGCGTCCGTGCGGTCCCCGGGTGATGGCAGCAGCGTGCTCAATCTGCGGGCGTACTTCATGGCGCTGCTGGCTGGCGAACTGTTGACTGCCGGCGGCTGCATCGCTGCCGCCGTGCTGGCTTGGCGCCTGAATCGCGGCAAGGTGGCCGCCGGGCTGGCGGTTGTCCTGCTTTCGCTGTGGCTCGGTGCGCTGTCCTACGGGATGCTGTGATGAATACGAGCACGTCTGCACGCGATTGGCCCAAGGGCCTGATCGCGCTCAGGCTGGCGGCGCAGGCATGGCACCGTCTGTCCGGCCATGGCCGCTGCTTTGCGGGTGCTCCTGGTATCGCTGCTGCTGCCGGGGCGGGGGCCAGCCGGGGCTGACGCCGTTCGCGCCATTTGGCAACGGGCGGGCAGCCGGGGATAATCACGCGGCATTCGTTTTGTCGCCCCCTCTCCATACAGGTAACCGGCCCGACCATGAGTACGATCCGCAGCATCCACGCCCGTGAAATCCTCGACAGCCGTGGCAACCCCACGCTGGAAGCCGAAGTCACCCTGGAGGACGGTTCGTTCGGTCGTGCCGCGGTTCCCTCCGGCGCCTCGACCGGCACCAAGGAAGCGGTCGAGCTGCGTGACGGCGACAAGACCCGCTACCTGGGCAAGGGCGTGCGCAAGGCCGTCGACAACGTCAACACGACCATCGCTGCCGCGCTGAAGGGCTTCGAGGCCACCGACCAGTCCGGCCTGGACCGCCGCCTGATCGACCTTGATGGCACCGAGAACAAGGGCCGTCTGGGCGCCAACGCGCTGCTCGGTGTCTCGATGGCGGCCGCGCACGCCGCCGCAGCATCCAGCAAGCAGGCGTTGTGGCAGTACCTGGCCGGCAGGACCGGCGTGACCCCGTCGCTGCCGGTGCCGATGATGAACATCATCAACGGCGGCGCGCATGCCGACAACAACGTCGATTTCCAGGAGTTCATGGTGCTGCCGGTCGGCTTCACCTCGTTCTCCGAAGCGCTGCGCGCCGGCACCGAGATCTTCCACTCGCTGAAGTCGGTGCTGAAGGGGCATGGCCTGAGCACCGCGGTCGGTGACGAAGGCGGCTTCGCACCGGACTTCCGCAGCAACGTCGAGGCGCTGGACACCATTCTCGAAGCGATCGGCAAGGCCGGCTACACCGCGGGCGAGGACGTGCTGCTGGGTCTGGACGTGGCCTCCAGCGAGTTCTTCGAGAACGGCAAGTACAACCTGGTCGGCGAGAACAAGCGCCTGACCTCCGAGCAGTTCGTCGACTTCCTTGCCGACTGGGCCGCGCAGTACCCGATCATCACCATCGAGGACGGCTTGGCCGAGAACGACTGGGCGGGTTGGAAGCTGCTGACCGATCGCATCGGCAAGAAGGTGCAGCTGGTGGGCGATGACCTGTTCGTGACCAATCCGAAGATCTTCCAGGAGGGCATCGACTCCGGTACTGCCAATGCCATCCTGATCAAGGTCAACCAGATCGGCACCCTGAGTGAAACCCTGGAAGCGATTGCCATGGCTGACCGTGCCGGTTATGCCGCTGTCGTCTCGCACCGTTCGGGTGAAACCGAAGACACCACCATCGCCGACATCGCCGTGGCGACCACTGCCACCCAGATCAAGACCGGCTCGCTGTGCCGCAGCGATCGCGTGGCCAAGTACAACCAGCTGCTGCGCATCGAGGAAGCCCTCGGTGCCGGCGCGCGTTACGCCGGTCGTGACGCGTTCGTTTCGCTGAAGCGCTGAGGCCATGCGCGATTGGCGCTGGCTGCTGCTGGTGCTGGCCCTGCTGCTGGCATGGCTGCAGTACCGTTTCTGGTTCGGCCCGGGCAATTCGGGGGAAGTGATGATGCTCGAAGCCCAGGTTGCCGGCCAGGAACGGGACAACGAAGGTCTGCAGCAGCGCAATGATGCGCTGGCTGCCGAAGTGAAGGACCTCAAGGAAGGCCAGTCCGCCATCGAAGAGCGCGCACGCAGTGAGCTGGGCATGATCAAGCCCGGCGAGAAGTTCTACCGGGTGGTCGACGACGCGCCGGTTCGTCCGGCGCAGCCGCCGGTGCCGATGCCCGAACAGGCGGGCGACCACCCGGCGGACGTGCCATGAGCGCGGCGATCTGGGTGGTCGTTCCCGCTGCCGGTCGTGGCGCCCGCTTCGGTGCGCCACTGCCCAAGCAGTATCTGCAGGCGGGCGGGCAGATGCTGCTGGCCCACACCCTGCAGGCACTGCTGGCCCACCCGGCGGTTGCCGGCGCGATGGTGGTGATCGGCGAGAACGACGCCGATTGGCCGGGCTGGAGCGAATGGGCCGGCAAGCCGGTGCTGACCTGCACGGGCGGGGCGACCCGCGCCGCCTCCGTGCTGGCCGGCCTGCTTGCGCTGCCGGAGAGCGTCCGCGCCGATGAGTTCGTGCTGGTGCACGATGCCGCGCGGCCCAATCTGTCGCTGGCCGACCTGGGCCGCCTGCTGGAGGTTGGCCGTACCGATCCGGTCGGGGCCATTCTTGCCGCGCCGGTACGCGACACCCTGAAGCGGGCCGGTGACGATGGTGGCATCGACGGCACCGAGCCACGCGAGCGCCTGTGGCGCGCGCTGACCCCGCAGCTGTTCCGCCGCCATCAGTTGATCCGCGCGCTGACCGACGCCGCTGCGTCCGGCGTGGACGTCACCGACGAAGCCATGGCCATGGAACGCCAGGGCCAGCGCCCGCTGCTGGTTGAAGGCAGCGAGGACAACTTCAAGGTCACCACGCCCGCCGACCTGGACCGCTTCGAATTCGTACTTTCCCGCCGCGCCGGCTGAACGCCCGCGCGGCCCTGCTGCAAGGGTTGCATCCATGAGCACTGCTCCGTTCCCGCCCGTCCGCATCGGCCAGGGCTACGACGTCCACGCCTTTGGTGAGGGTGACCACATCATGCTGGGAGGCGTGCGCGTGCCGCACAGCCACGGTGTGCTCGCGCACAGCGATGGCGACGTGATCCTGCACGCGCTGTGTGACGCCATGCTCGGCGCGCTGGCGCTGGGCGACATCGGCCAGCACTTTCCGCCCAGCGATGATCGCTGGAAGGGGGCCGACAGCAGCGACTTCGTCCGCCACTGCGACGCTCTCCTGCGTGAGCGTGGCTGGTGCGTCGGCAACACCGATGTCACCGTGATCTGTGAACGACCGAAGGTCGGGCCGCATGCGCTGGCAATGCGTGAATGCATCGCGGCACTGTTGCAGCTGCCACTGGATGCGGTCAGCGTAAAGGCCACCACGTCGGAGAAGCTTGGCTTCACCGGTCGCGGTGAAGGCATCGCGGCACAGGCTGTGGTCCTGCTGGTGGCGGCATGATTCCGCTGCCGCTCGCGTTCGGTGCGCCGCTGCTGCAGGCGCGCATCCGCACCACCCCGGAGGATTTCCAGGTCGACGAGCTGCCGGCCTTTGAGGCCACGGGCGAGGGCGAGCATCTGCTGCTGCATGTCCGCAAGCGCGGTGCCAACACCGTGCATGTGGCCAAGGTGCTGGCCAAGTGGGCTGGCTTGCCGGAGATGGCGGTCAGCTATGCCGGGATGAAGGATCGCCACGCGGTCACCACCCAGCGCTTCAGTGTGCATCTGCCCAAGCGCGTCGCGCCGGATCTGGCGCTGCTGGCCAGCGATGATATCGAAGTGCTCGATGCAACCTGGCACAACCGCAAGCTGCAGCGTGGCGCGCTGGCCGGCAATCGTTTCAGGCTGGTGCTGCGCCAGGTACGCGGCGATGCGGTCGCAATCAGCGAACGCCTGCAGCAGATTGCCGATCGTGGTTTGCCGAACTGGTTCGGCGAGCAGCGTTTCGGCCGCGATGGCGGCAACGTTCCGGCAGCGCTGGCGATGTTCGGTGGCCGCCGCATGCGCAAGGACCAGCGCTCGCTGCTGCTGTCGGCTGCGCGTTCAGCACTGTTCAATCGCGTGCTTGCCGCACGCGTGGAGCAGGGTGTCTGGGACCAGCCGCTGGACGGTGAGGTGTGGATGCTGGATGGCAGCCGCAGCGTGTTTGGTCCGGAGCCTTACACCGATGCACTGGCAGCGCGGCTGGCCGGGTTCGATATCCATCCCAGCGCGCCGTTGTGGGGAGAGGGCGAGCTGCGCAGTACCGGCGCAGCCCGCGAGCTCGAACTGCGCGCGCTCGACGACGAGGAATCGAAGGCGCTGCGTGCCGGACTGGAAGAGGCACGGCTGAAGCAGGAGCGCCGCGCGTTGCGCCTGCGTCCTGCGCTGCTGCAGCACCAGTGGCTGGCGGAAGATGTGCTTGAGCTGTCGTTCGCGCTGCCGCCGGGCTGCTACGCCACCGCGGTCCTGCACGAGCTCGGACCGGTCGAGGACGCCGCGCAGTCCTGAGCGGATTGCATCAGCGCCGGGACAGCAGCACCAGTACGGCACCGGTTCCGCCCTGGCTGGTCGGCGCCGAATGGAAGGCAAGCACATCGTTGCGCAGGCGCAGCAGCCGGTCGACCAGATTCTTCAGGACCGGCGCACCACCGTCGGACTGCAGTCCCTTGCCGTGGATGATGCGCACGCAGCCATACTCATGTGCGTGCGCCTCCAGCAGGAACTGACGCAGCATGGCCTCGGCCTGCGCTGCGGTCGCGCCATGCAGATCCAGCTCGTCCTGCACCGAGTACTGGCCGCGCTTGAGACGCTGGAACAGCCGCGGCGGAAGGGCGTCGCGCCGGTAGCTGGCCACATCCCCGGCTTCCAGCGGTGCGCTGTCGCGCAACAGCCGGGCGAACTCGCCGGCGGCCTCGGCCTCGTCGCGTTCGGCCATGCGCGCGCGCGGCTTCGGCCGGGCAGCGGCCGGCGCGGGTTCGGCCTCTTTGCGCAGCGGCGTCACTTCGCCGATGGCCGCGCGGAAGAGCGCGGCAGGGTCTTCGTCTTCTGGATGCGACATGCGCACAGGGTAAACCGGTGAGGCGGGCCTGCCTATCGCAATGCGAGGCCAGTCGTGACCGCCGGCAGGGTAGGACCTGCGGCTCGCATGCGGCACAATAGACGATGCCCCTGCAGGGTCGTCGGCTTCCGCAGGGAAGCACGACGGTCCCGCCAACACCGCACGGTGACGGAATCGAATTCTTGGAAAATCAAGCGGTTAAATCGAAGATGCGAATTCTGGTCAGTAACGACGATGGCGTCGACGCCGCAGGTATCCGGATGCTTGCCTCGGTACTGCGTGACGCCGGCCACGAAGTGACGGTGGTCGCACCCGACCGCGATCGCTCAGGCGCCAGCAATTCACTGACCCTGGACCTGCCCATCCGGCTCAAGCGCATCGATCACTACACCGTGTCGGTGGCCGGCACGCCCACCGACTGCGTGCATCTGGCGCTGACCGGCCTGCTGGAGTTCGAACCCGACATTGTCGTGTCGGGCATCAACAACGCCGCCAACCTGGGTGACGACGTGATCTATTCCGGAACCGTCTCGGCGGCGATGGAGGGGCGCTTCCTCGGCCTGCCCGCGGTGGCGGTGTCCCTGGTGACCCGCAATCACGATCCCCGTCACTTCGAGACCGCGGCGCGTGCCGCCGTGGAAATCGTCGCCCGCCTCAAGGCCGACCCGCTGCCGGCGGACACCATCCTCAACGTCAACGTGCCCGACCTGCCGTGGACCGAGGTCAAGGGTTTCGAAGTCACCCGGCTGGGCAACCGCCATCGCGCCGAAGGCTGCATCCCGCAGAAGGATCCGCGCGGCAACGAGGTGTACTGGATCGGTCCGGCGGGCCGCGAGCAGGACTCCGGCCCCGGCACCGACTTCCACGCGGTGCGTACCGGGCATATCTCGATCACCCCGATCCAGGTGGATCTGACCCGCTATCAGGCGCTTGAGAAAGTGGCCAGCTGGGTCGGCGGTCTCAGCGCCGCGCTGGACCAGCCGGCATGAGCCCACGCCTGCGCCTGCAACCGGAAGCCGTCGGCATCGGCATGACGTCACAGCGCGTCCGCGATCGTCTGGTCGATCGGCTGCGCGAAGCCGGCATCGTCGACGAGTCCACGCTGAACGCGATCCGGGTGGTGCCCCGCCATCTGTTCATCGACGAGGCCCTGGCCTCGCGGGCCTATGAAGACACCGCGCTGCCGATCGGCCACGGCCAGACCATCTCGCAACCCTGGGTGGTGGCGCGGATGACCGAAGCGGTCGTGCAGGTGGCGCCCAAGCGGGTGCTGGAGGTGGGGACGGGCTCCGGCTACCAGGCCGCCGTGCTAGGTGCACTGGGTCTGGAGGTCTACACCGTGGAGCGCATCGGCGACCTGCTGCGGCAGGCCCGCAAGCGGTTCCGCGCACTCGGCATGAACATCCGCACCAAGCACGATGACGGCCGTGTCGGCTGGGCCGAGCACGGCCCGTTTGATGCCATCGTCGTCACAGCTGCGGCCCCGGCGCTAGTCGACGCACTGATCGAGCAGCTGGCCGAAGGTGGCCGGCTGGTGGCGCCGGTCGGCGGTGCCAGTGCACAGTCGCTGGTGCAGCTGGACCGCAGGGCCGACGGCAGCGTCGAACAGCGCGTGCTGGCACCGGTCACCTTCGTGCCGCTGCTGTCTGGCATGCTGGACTGAATCCACGGAGCAGGGTTGCATGAAGATTTTCGGACCGCTGTACGAGCGGGCGATGAAGTGGGCGGCGCACGAACGCGCGCCGACCTACCTGACGGTGCTGAGTTTTTTCGAGGCGATCATCTTTCCGGTGATGCCGGAAGTGATGCTGGCGCCGATGTGCGTGGCTCAACCCCGGCGCGGCTGGTGGTTCGCGACCCTCAGCCTGGCCGGTTCGATGGTCGGTGCCGTGGTCGGCTATGCGCTGGGTCACTTCGCATTCGAGGCGATCAAGCCGTTGTTCGAAGTGCTGGGCATGTTGCCGGCAATCGAACAGGGCATCACCACCGTGCAGGAGAAGATGGCCGAATCGCCGTGGGCGGTGTTCACGTTCCTGGTCCTGGGCGGCTTCATGCCGATCCCGATGAAGGTCTTCACGTGGGCATCGGGTATCGTCGGCGTACCGATGCCGCAGTACCTGCTGAGCATGCTGATCGGACGCGGCAAGCGCGTATATGTGCTCGCTGCCGTGATCCGCATCGGTGGAGCGCGCGCCGAAGCGGCGCTGCGTCGCTGGATTGAACCGCTGGGCTGGATCGCCACCGCGTTGGTGGTGGTGCTGATCGCCTGGCTTGTATGGAGGTCGAAGTTCGCATGAGTGCTGATCGTCTGAGCAAGGGAGTGCGCGTCGGCGCGCTGGTGCTGCTGGTTTCCGGCCTGGCTGCCTGTGGCACTGCCACGGTGGTGCGGCCCAATGGCAGTGGTGGCGGGGCGGCGGTCACTACGCCCAAGACTTCGGTGGCCAAGCCGGGGCAGACCGTGGTCGTGCGCAAGGGCGACACGATCTACGCGCTGGCCCGCATCCACGACATCACCCCGGCCGATCTGATCGCGTGGAACAGCCTGGACAACCCGTCGACGATCTATCCGGGTCAGGTCATCCGTCTTTATCCGCCGGGGGCCAGCAGCGGCCGCGCACCGACCACCGTGGTCACCGCGCCGCGCAGCGGCGGCAGCACGGCACCGGCCACTGCACCGGCCGGTCCGGTGAAGAGCAACATCGCCTGGCGCTGGCCAGCCGATGGCGCGATCGTGGGCCGCTACGTGGCAGGCGACGCAACCAAGCAGGGCGTCGACATCGCCGGCACCAGCGGGCAGGCCGTCAAGGCCACCGCCAACGGTGTGGTGGTGTACTCGGGCGCCGGACTGGTCGGCTATGGCGAGCTGATCATCATCAAGCACAGCGACCAGTGGCTGTCGGCCTACGGCCACAACCGCAAGCGCCTGGTCAACGAGGGACAGAGCGTGAAGGCGGGTGAGCAGATTGCCGAGATGGGGCGCACCGGCGCGAATCGCGACATGCTGCACTTTGAAATCCGCTACAACGGCAAGCCGGTCGATCCGCAGCAGTACCTGCCAGCGCGCTAGCGCAGGCAGGTACGGTAGCGCCGGGCCATGCCCGGCGTACGTGCACCAAGGTAGCGCCGGGCCATGCCCGGCGGTGGTCCTCAACCTTCCAGGATGAACGCGGCCGCCACCTTGCGGCCTTCGCCGGCAAGGATGTTGAAGGTGCGCGCCGCGGCAGGGTTGTTCATCACTTCCAGGCCGATCCCGCGCGACAGGCAGGCGGCCATGACCGCAGCCGACGGAAACACCTGCCGCTCGCCGGTTCCCAGCACGATCAATGCAGGACTCAGTGCCAGCACCGGTTCCAGGTCGGCCACCGTCAGCGCCGCCGCATCGGCGACAGGCCAATGTTCGACCAGCTGGTCCGGCGTCAGCAGAAAGCTGCTGGCCAGCACCGTGTCATTGACCTTGGCCGAGCGGCCATCGGCAGCGCGCAGGCTGTAGGCGTAATCGGGCGGCTCGTGGTTCAGCTGCATGGCGGTAGCGCGATCAGCCGCGCGGCAGCACGATCTGGCGCTGTTCCCTGCTCGGGCGATACAGCACGGCAACGTGACCGATGCGCTGCACCAGCGCACTGTCGGTGGCTTCGACGATCTCGCCGATCATCGCGTCCCGGGCCTCGCGGTCCTCGGCTGCGACCTTGACCTTGACCAGTTCGTGGCGCTCCAGCACTTCGTTCAGCTCCGCGATGAAGGCCGGGGTCACTCCCTTGCCGCCGGTCTGCAGCAGGGCCTTCAAGTCGTGGGCTTGGCCGCGCAGGAAACGGGTCTGGGAGGCGGTCAGGGCGATGGACATGCAGGAAAAGACGGTTGAATGGGGGATCAGGGTATCATGACGGCCCCATCAGCCCCTATTTCCAATGGCAACCCGCAGCAAAAGCAGCCAGCGCTGGCTCAAGGAACACTTCTCCGACCCCTTCGTGAAGAAGGCGCAGGCCGAAGGCATGCGCTCGCGGGCGGCCTACAAGCTTGAAGAGTTGCTTGAACGTGACCGCCTGCTGAAGCGGAACATGGTCGTGGTGGACCTCGGTGCCGCCCCTGGCGGATGGTCTCAGCAGGTTCGGAGACAGATGGGCGATACCGGCCGCGTGCTGGCGCTGGACATCCTGGACATGCCGCCGCTGGCGGGTGTGGAGTTCCTTCACGGTGACTTCAGGGAAGAAGCCGTCCTATCTCAGTTTGAAGCCATGCTCGGGGACGAGCCGGTGGACCTTGTGCTGTCGGACATGGCCCCCAATAAAAGTGGCATGGACGCGGTCGACCAGCCGCGGATGATGCATCTGGCGGAGCTGGCGCTGGACTTCGCCGACAACCACCTGAAGACCGGCGGGGCGTTCCTGATCAAGCTGTTCCAGGGTGTGGGCTTTGACGACTACGTGCGTGAAATGCGCCGTCGCTACGACAAGGTCTCCATCCGCAAGCCGGAAGCGTCGCGCAAACGCTCTCCCGAGGTGTACGCCTTGGGTCAGGGCAAACGCGCCCACATGAAGTAAGCTCGCAACGTAAGTTTCAACCCCAACGCAACGCCCGCACTGAGAGGAACACCGGAGCCAATGAGGATGAACGACTTGACCAAGAACCTCCTGCTATGGGTGGTCGTCGCCGTCGTGCTGATGGTGGTCTTCCAGAGCTTCTCGCCCAAGTCCTCCGGGGCCGGTGCGCAGGGTGCGTCCTATTCGCAGTTCCTGGACCAGGTGGACAGCGGCAACGTGCAGAAGGTCGCCTTCGGCGGCGACATGCGCGGCGGCACCAGCCAGATCACCTACACCACCCGGGGTGGACAGTCGTCCACCATCACCGCGCCGTTCGATCGCGACCTGATCAACGTGCTGCGCACCAAGAACGTCGAGATCGTGCAGGAGGAGCCCTCCAGCGGCATCTCCCTGGGCGCGATCCTGATGAATTTCCTGCCGGTCATCCTGATCATCGGCTTCTGGCTGTTCATCATGCGCCAGATGCAGGGCGGCGGCGGCGGCGCCAAGGGCGCGATGTCCTTCGGCAAATCGCGCGCCAAGCTGCAGGGCGAGGACCAGATCAAGGTCACCTTCGCCGATGTCGCCGGCTGCGACGAGGCCAAGGAGGAAGTGGGCGAACTGGTCGACTTCCTGCGCGACCCGTCCAAGTTCACCAAGCTGGGCGGCAAGATTCCGCGTGGCGTGCTGATGGTCGGCCCGCCGGGTACCGGCAAGACGCTGCTGGCCAAGGCCATCGCCGGTGAGGCGAAGGTGCCGTTCTTCTCGATCTCCGGTTCGGACTTCGTGGAAATGTTCGTCGGCGTCGGCGCCAGCCGCGTGCGTGACATGTTCGAGCAGGCCAAGAAGCACGCCCCGTGCATCATCTTCATCGACGAGATCGATGCCGTCGGCCGTCACCGTGGTGCTGGCCTGGGCGGCGGCCACGACGAGCGCGAGCAGACCCTGAACCAGCTGCTGGTCGAGATGGATGGCTTCGAGGGTGGCGAAGGCGTGATCGTGATCGCCGCGACCAACCGTCCGGACGTGCTGGACCCGGCGCTGCTGCGCCCGGGTCGCTTCGATCGCCAGGTGGTGGTCGGTCTGCCCGACGTGAAGGGCCGCGAGCATATCCTGAAGGTGCACATGCGCAAGCTGCCGCTGGCCGACGACGTCGAGCCGCTGGTGATCGCACGCGGTACCCCGGGCTTCTCCGGCGCGGACCTGGCCAACCTCTGCAACGAGGCAGCCCTGTTTGCTGCGCGTGGCAACGAGAAGGAAGTCCGCATGGACCACTTCGACCGTGCCCGTGACAAGATCCTGATGGGTGCCGAGCGCCGTTCGATGGCCATGAGCGAGGAGGAGAAGACGCTCACTGCCTACCACGAAGCCGGCCATGCCATCGTCGGCCGCCTGGTGCCCGAGCACGACCCGGTCTACAAGGTCACGATCATTCCGCGCGGCCGCGCCCTGGGTGTGACCATGTACCTGCCTGAGGGCGACAAGTACTCGATGAACCGCGTGGCGATCCAGTCGCAGCTGTGCTCGCTGTACGGCGGCCGCGTCGCCGAAGAGCTGATCTTCGGCACCGACAAGGTCACCACGGGTGCGTCCAACGACATCGAGCGCGCCACCAAGATGGCCCGCAACATGGTCACCAAGTGGGGCCTGTCCGAAGAACTCGGTCCGATCGCCTATGGCGAGGAGGACGACGAAGTCTTCCTGGGCCGCTCGGTGACGCAGCACAAGAGCGTGTCCAACGACACCGCGCGCCGCATTGACGAGGAAGTGCGCAACATCCTCGACAAGGCCTACGCCCGCACCACCCAGCTGCTGACCGACAACATCGACAAGCTGCACACGATGTCGCAGCTGCTGCTGCAGTACGAGACCATCGACGCGCCGCAGATCGACGCCATCATGGAAGGTCGCGAGCCGCCGCCGCCGGCGGGCTGGAACAAGTCGAACAAGGACGGTGGCAGCAACGACAAGGGCGGTGATGCCCGTCCGCTGCCGCCGATCGCCGGTCCGGCCGAATCGCACTGACGGCCCCGCCGCACGTGACATCAGACGAGGCCGGGGCAACCCGGCTTCGTCGTTTCCGGGCCCTCGGCCCACCCCGAAGAACCGATCTGACGCTGGAGCCCGCATGTCCGCCCCGAAGCCCGAACCGATTTCCCACACCGTCGAGATGGTCATCGCCACCGTGGTCGGCGTGGGTGTGGGCCTGGGGGCCGACAATCTGCTGCTGGGCTGCGTGGTGGGTATTGCGGTGGGCATCGTGCTGAGCATTGCCAGGACCCTGTACGTGGACCGCAAGCGCCGCCGCCGTTGAGGGGTTGCGGCAGGGCTGACGCCCTGCAACCGGACCGGCCCCGCCTTTCATCAGCAAACCAGCTGTTGCTCTGGCTGTTGTTGTCGCCCTGGCCTCTGCGGGTGCAGGGCGCAGCCCTGCCGAACTAAACTACCCGCCGTTGTCCCTGCAGGATTGCCCATGTTCGATACCTCGCCCCAGCTCGACTGCGCCGGTCGCATCCTGCGCCTGGACCGTGCCCGGGTCATGGGCATCGTCAACGTCACCCCGGATTCGTTCTCTGACGGGGGGCACCATGACACCACGGAGGCCGCAGTCGCGCATGGCCTGAAGCTGGTGGAAGAGGGCGCCGACCTGCTCGACATCGGGGGTGAATCGACCCGTCCCGGCGCTGTACCGGTATCGGTGGAGGAAGAGCTCCGCCGCATCGTTCCGGTCATCGAGCAGCTTGCGGCGCGTACCTCCGTGCCGATCAGCATCGATACCTTCAAGCCTGAGGTGATGCGCGCGGCGGTGGCCGCCGGCGCCGGCATGATCAACGACATCTTCGGCCTGCGCCAGGACGGCGCGCTGGAAACGGCCGCTGCGGCCAACGTGCCGGTGGTGCTGATGCACATGCAGGGCGAGCCGGGCAACATGCAGGCCGATCCGCACTACGACGACGTCGTTGCCGAAGTCCACGGGTTTCTCGTGCAGCGCCTGTTCGCCGCCGAGATGGCCGGCATCGCGAAGAAGCATCTGGTCATCGATCCGGGTTTCGGCTTCGGCAAGAACACCACGCACAACATGACCCTGTTGGCGCGTTCGGAGCGTTTTCTGGAACTGGGTGTGCCGATGCTGGCGGGCCTGTCGCGCAAGCGCAGCCTTGGCGAGCTGACCGGGCGTGAAGCGCCGGCCGAGCGGGTGGCGGCGTCGGTGGCCGCGCACCTGATTGCCGTGCAGCGCGGTGCGCGTATCGTGCGTGTACATGACGTCGCCGCCACCGTCGATGCACTGAAGATCTGGCAGGCAGTGGACGCCGTGCCGGCGCCACGCGATGACACCCGGCCGACGATCAGCTGGCCGGACGAAGACTGATGGGCGTTGACCGGCGGCCGCTGGCGATTGCCGTAATGGGGCCGACCGCCAGTGGCAAGACGGCCACCGCGATCGCCCTGGCCCGGCAGCTGGATGGCGAGATCGTCAGCGTTGACTCGGCGCTGGTCTATCGCCATCTGGATATCGGTTCGGCCAAGCCCGACGTTTCCGAGCGCGCACAGGCGCCGCATCATCTGCTGGACCTGCGTGATCCGTGGCAGACCTACTCAGCGGCGGAGTTCGCCGCCGACGCCGGCCGCGTCGTCGCCGACATCGTTGCGCGTGGACGGATGCCGATCCTGGCCGGGGGCACCGGCCTGTACTTCCGCGCCCTGCTGCAGGGACTGTCGCCCATGCCGGAGGCCGACCCGGCCCTGCGCGCCACGCTGGCAGCCGAGGCCGCCGAGCGCGGTTGGGCCGCGTTGCATGCCGAACTGGCGAAGGTGGACCCCGCCGCTGCTGCCCGCATCCATGCGACAGACCCACAGCGGATCCAGCGGGCGCTGGAGGTCTATCGGCTGACGGGAACGCCGATCAGCGAGTGGCAGCGCCGGCCCGGCGTGGCGCCGCTGCCGGTACGCACCCTGAAGCTGGTCCTGGCGCCGCACGACCGGGCAATCCTGCACCGGCGGATCGAGGCCCGCTTCGATGCCATGCTGGCCCAGGGCTTCCTCGACGAAGTGCGCGATCTGCGCGCGATGCCGGAAATGGCCGCTGTCGCGGCACCGCTGGACCTGCCGGCGGTGCGTGCGGTCGGGTACCGCCAGGCTTGGGAGCATCTGGACGGCCGGATTGATGCCGGCGGCTTCCGCGACAAGGCGATCTTCGCCACCCGCCAGCTGGCCAAGCGGCAGCTGACCTGGCTGCGGGGTGAGCTTGACGCGCGCTGGTTCGACCCCCATATCGACCACGAGCGGCTGGCCGACGCGGTGTCGACCTTCGTCGCACGCTGAACCGCCGCCAGCCGTGTAACATCACTGTCCGGCGGGCGGCTCGGGGGCCGCGGCGGCCGCCGGCAACCCAATAAGAACAATAATCAGGAGTGAGCAATGTCCAAGGGGCAATCGCTGCAGGATCCTTTCTTGAATGCACTGCGGCGCGAGCGCGTGCCGGTTTCGGTGTACCTGGTCAACGGCATCAAGCTGCAGGGCACGATCGAGTCGTTCGATCAGTTCGTGGTCCTGCTGCGCAATACGGTCAGCCAGATGGTCTACAAGCATGCGATCTCCACCGTGGTGCCGGCACGCAATGTGAAGGTTGGGCCGGGCGGTGGTTATGTGCAGTCGGGTGAAGGTGGTCAGGCAGGTGATGAAGCAGACGAGTAAGACCGGAGCGGTGAATGTTTGACCGCTCGAAAAAGGGTGAACATGCCCTGTTGATCCAGCCGCACTTCGGCAAGCTGGAAGACGACGTGCTGGAAGAGTTCGGTGATCTGGCCCGCTCGGCAGGGGCCAGCATCGCTGCCACGATCACCGCGCGCCTGGACCGTCCCAATCCCTCGACCCTGATCGGCAGCGGCAAGCTGGATGAGATCAAGGCAGCAGCCGACGCCACCGGCGCCGATCTGGTGCTGGTCAACCATGCGCTGAGCCCCGGCCAGGAACGCAACCTGGAACGCTTCCTGGAGCGCCGGGTGATCGACCGTACCGGGCTGATCCTGGACATCTTCGCGCAGCGCGCTCACAGCCACGAAGGCAAGCTGCAGGTCGAGCTGGCGCAGCTGCGTCACCTTGCGACGCGGCTGGTGCGCGGCTGGACCCATCTGGAGCGCCAGCGCGGTGGTTCGATCGGCCTGCGCGGCCCGGGTGAAACCCAGCTGGAAACCGACCGCCGTCTGCTGCAGAAGCGGGTGGAGCAGCTGCAGAAGCGGCTGGAGAAGGTCGAAGTCCAGCGCACCCAGATGCGCCGTGCGCGCGTGCGCAGCGAACTGCCGCGTGTGGCCCTGGTCGGTTACACCAATGCCGGCAAGTCGACCCTGTTCAACGCGATGACCGGCGCCGAGGCCTATGCGGCCGACCAGCTGTTCGCGACCCTGGACCCGACGGTGCGCCGCATCGCTGTGCCGGGTGGAAACGTCGTGCTGGCCGACACCGTCGGCTTCGTCCGTGACCTGCCGCACGACCTGGTGGCCGCGTTCCGCTCGACCCTGTCCGAGGCCCGCGAGGCCGATTTCCTGCTGCACGTGGTCGATGCGGCCGATCCGCACCGCGAGGAGCGCATCGCCCAGGTCGACGAGGTGCTGGCTGCGGTCGGTGCGGGTGATCTGCCGCAGCTGCTGGTGTTCAACAAGATCGACCGTATCGAGGGCGCCGAAGTGCGCCACGATGGTCAGGATGGCGTGCCGGACGAGTCGCGCCGCGAGCGGGTCTGGATCTCCGCGCGTGACGGGCAGGGCCTGGAGCTGTTGCAGGCGGCGCTGGGCAAGCGCCTGGGGTTGCAGCATGTGACCGGGGAGCTGCGCCTGCCGCCGGATGCGGGCCGCCTGCGCGCGCGCCTGCATCAGCTGGAAGTGATCCGCAGCGAGCAGGCAGACGAGGAGGGCTGGCTGCTGCAGGTCGATCTTCCGATTGCCGAAGCCGAAAAACTCGCGGCGGGCATTGATGGCGGGCCGATCCGTGCCCTGCTGCCGGAAAAGCTGCCGGAATGGTGAGATAGCGCCGCACAATCCCGGTGCGCGCCGCTGCGTAGTCGGGCGCGTACCGGCCGGGACGCGACACGCGTCTGCGATCTGCGGTACAACAGGCGGGTTCTTCACCCCACTGTCATCTCGATGTCCATCCCTACCGACGCCGACCTCAACGCCCAAGCTGCCGCACTCGGGCAGCGCCTGCAGCAGGCCTCGCTGCAGCTTGTGACGGCTGAAAGCTGCAGTGGCGGCTGGATCGCCAAGACCATGACCGACATCGCCGGTTCCTCGGCGTTTTTCGACTGCGGCATGGTGGTCTACAGCTACGAAGCCAAGCAGCGCCTGCTGGGGGTACGTGCGCAGACGCTGGAGCAGTTCGGTGCGGTGAGCCGCGAAACGGTGCTGGAGATGGTGTCCGGCGCCCTGATCAACTCTGGTGCCGGCATCGCGGTGGCGGTTACCGGCATTGCCGGTCCTGGTGGCGGCAGCCCGGACAAGCCGGTCGGCAGCGTCTGGATCGGCTGGAAGCGCCGCGGCGGATACGCCCGGGCGGAACTGTTCCAGTTCGATGGCGACCGCGAAGCCATCCGCAGGCAAACCGTCGCTGCGGCATTGCACGGTATCGACGCCCAGCTGTGACATGCTGCTGCGGTAATCGTCCGGAGCACGCATGATGTGGGAAACGCTGGGCACCGTCCGTGACCTGGGGAGGCTGCAGGAAATTGCAGCGGTCCTGATCCGTTATGGCTTCGGCGACGTGGTGCGCCGGATCGGCCTGGCCACGGTGCTGGAGCGTGCCGGGCGCCTGCTGCACTGGAACGAGGACCGCCAGCATCTGCTGCGGATGACCGCGCCGGTGCGGGTGCGCAGCGCCCTGCAGGACCTCGGTCCGACGTTCGTCAAACTCGGACAGGTGCTGGCGACCCGTGTCGATCTGCTGCCGCCGGAGTGGATCGCCGAGCTTTCCGAACTCCAGAATGCGGTACCGGCCCTTCCTTATGCGCAGATCCGCGCGCAGCTGGAGGCCGATCTGGGCGCGCCTCCGCAGCAGGTATTCGCCTTCCTCGACGAAACACCGATGGCGGCGGCCTCGCTGGCGCAGGCCCATCGCGCGCGCCTGCTGGACGGCCGCGAAGTGGTGCTGAAAGTGCGTCGTCCCGGCATCCGTGACGTGGTCGAAGCCGACCTGCGCCTGCTGGCACGGCTGGCCGAAATCGTCGAGGCGCGTCTTCCGGATCTGCGCCGTTACCGGCCGGCAGAGGTGGTGCAGCAGTTCACCGTATCGCTGCGGCGCGAACTCGATTTCGCGGCCGAATGCCGCAACGCGGAGCGCATCGCACGCAACTTTGAAGGTCGCGACGACATCCTTGTTCCCGGCGTGCATTGGCAGTGGACCTGCGAAAGCCTGAACGTGCAGGACTTCGTGGACGGCATTCCGGGCCGCGATCTTGCCGGCGTGGACGCAGCAGGGCTGGACCGTCGCGAACTGGCGCGGCGCGGTGCCAACATCGTATTGAAGATGGTGCTCGAGGACGGCAGCTTCCACGCCGATCCACACCCGGGCAACATCATCTATCTGCGTGACGGCCGCATCGGCGTGATCGACTTCGGCATGGTCGGGGCACTGTCCGAAGTGCGTCGCTTCCAGGTTGCGCAACTGCTGCACGGGCTGGTCGAACAGGACCCGCAGGGGGTGGCCGACGTCCTGCTGGACTGGGCCGGGGGCGTGGAGGTGGATGAGAACCGGCTGCAGCACGACATCAGCCAGTTCGTTGACCAGTACCGTGGCGTGCCGCTGAAGGATCTGCGCATCGGCCTGATGCTGGGCGACATCACCCAGTTGCTGCGCAGCTACAGCCTGACCCTGCCGGCCGACCTCGCACTGATGATCAAGGCGTTCCTCACCCTGGAAGGCATGGGCCGGCAGCTCGACCCGGACTTCGACATGGCCAGTGCCGCACGCCCCTTCCTGGAGCGGGTGGTACTGCAGCGCTACGCGCCGCGGGCATTGCTCAAACGCGGCCGGCGCAGCCTGTTGGGAATGATCGACTTCGCCGGCGATCTGCCGCGCGATCTGCGCAAGCTGGTGCAGGCGGCGCGCCGTGGGCGCCTGCAGCTGAAGGTCGAGACCAGTGCGCTGCAGGGCTTTGGCGAGCAGGTGAACCGTGCGGCCAATCGCATGGTGATGGGCATCGTGACTGCAGCGCTGATCATCGGCTCATCGATCGTCATGCACAGCGTCGGTGGGGTTTCCAGCCGCTGGCTGCTGGCACTCGGGGTCTCCGGATTCGTCGGGGCCGGTATCTGCGGCGTCTGGATCCTGTTTTCCATCTGGAGAAGTGGCAGGCACGACTGAGTGTCGTTCGCCGCGGTATCGCCCGGCATGCTTTGCCCTGTCGTGTCCGGCACTTGCAGTTCCCGCGGTTAGTAGTAATACTACTAACCATGGACCTGACCGACACCCAGCAGGCGATCCTGCAGTTGATCGCCGAGCGTATCGAGAGCGAAGGCGCGCCGCCGTCGCAGACTGAAATCGCACGTGCGTTCGGCTTCAAGGGCGTACGCGCGGCCCAGTACCACCTGGAGGCGCTGGAGCAGGCGGGAGCGATCCGCCGCATTCCCGGCCAGGCCCGGGGCATCCGCCTGGTGCAGGCTCCCCCCGTGGAGACCCTGGCCGAGCCCGGGCTGCCCGACAGCGTGCTGCGGCTGCCAGTACTGGGGCGGGTCGCCGCCGGCCTCCCTATCGGCGCGGATATCGGCTCGGACGATTTCGTGGTGCTGGACCGGGTGTTCTTTTCGCCCGCGCCGGATTACCTGCTGAAGGTGCAGGGTGACTCGATGATCGACGAAGGCATCTTCGATGGTGACCTGATCGGCGTGCACCGCACCCGAGACGCCCATTCGGGGCAGATCGTGGTGGCGCGCATCGATGATGAGATCACCGTCAAGCTGCTGAAGATCGCGAAGGACCGTATCCGGCTGTTGCCCCGGAACCCCGATTACAAGCCGATCGAAGTGCTTCCCGACCAGGACTTTTCGATCGAAGGCCTGTACTGCGGCCTGTTGCGGCCGAATCGCTGAAGCGTTCGAAGGTGCGTTACCCCGCGGTCTTTTGTGGCGATTCTCTGGTTCCACCGAGGTTGGTACGGATGTCCGATAATTCTTTTCAGAGCGCCGGGCAGAATCTCAGCCTGTGCGATACGTCCGCCTTAAAGTGAACCCATGGCAAAGAAGACCCCCAAAGACAGCACCCCCAACGAAATGACCTCTGCAAGGACCAATACGATGGACGAGAACAAGAAGCGCGCATTGGCTGCTGCTCTGGGCCAGATCGAAAAGCAGTTCGGCAAGGGCTCGGTGATGCGCATGGGCGACCGTGTGGTCGAGCCCGTCGAAGCCATCCCGACCGGTTCGCTGATGCTCGACATCGCATTGGGCATCGGGGGTCTGCCGAAGGGCCGCGTGGTGGAAATCTATGGACCGGAGTCCTCGGGCAAGACCACGCTGACGCTGCAGGCCATCGCCGAGTGCCAGAAGATGGGAGGCACCGCTGCCTTCATCGATGCCGAGCACGCTCTCGACCCGATCTATGCCGCCAAGCTTGGCGTGAACGTGGACGACCTGCTGCTGTCGCAGCCCGATACCGGTGAACAGGCATTGGAAATCGCCGACATGCTGGTCCGTTCCGGCTCGGTGGACATCCTGGTGATCGACTCGGTCGCGGCATTGACCCCGAAGGCCGAGATCGAGGGCGAGATGGGCGACCAGTTGCCGGGTCTGCAGGCCCGCCTGATGAGCCAGGCGCTGCGTAAGCTGACCGGCAACATCAAGCGCTCGAACACGCTGGTGATCTTCATCAACCAGCTGCGCATGAAGATCGGCGTGATGATGCCGGGCCAGAGCCCGGAGACCACCACGGGTGGCAACGCGCTGAAGTTCTATGCCTCGGTCCGCCTGGACATCCGCCGCATCGGTGCCATCAAGAAGGGCGATGAGATCATCGGTAACCAGACCAAGATCAAGGTCGTCAAGAACAAGCTGGCCCCGCCGTTCAAGCAGGTAATCACCGAGATCCTGTATGGCGAAGGCATCAGCCGTGAAGGTGAACTGATCGACATGGGCGTGGATGCCAAGCTGGTCGAGAAGGCCGGTGCCTGGTACAGCTATGGCGAAGAACGCATCGGCCAGGGCAAGGACAACGCCCGCGGTTATCTGCGTGACAACCCGACCGTCGCCGCCAAGCTCGAAGCCGAGCTGCGCGAGAAATTCCAGCCGTCCGAGGCCGCCCGCGAGGAAGGCGACGACGAAGGCGACGACGAGTAAGTCTTGCTGTGGGGTAGGGTGACGCCGTCAGTGACGTCGCTCTACCCCGCAGGTTCGAACCGCCCAGGATGGGCAGGGTGCCAGGGACGGCGCCACCCCTGGAGGGATTGATGTCCGACAGCGACGAACCTACCTCGACAGGCCGAAAGCGCCGGCCTCGCGAGCAGACTCCGGTGCAGCGGGCACTGGGCCTGCTGGTCCGCCGGGAGCATTCACGCAAGGAATTGACCCGCAAACTGACGGCGCGGGGTATCGAAGACGAAGCCGCGCAGGCAGCGGTCGCCAAGCTGACCGAGGCGGGGTGGCAGGACGACACCCGGTTTGCCGAGAACCTGGTACGCATGCGGGCCAACACCGGTTACGGCCCCATCCATGTGCGTGCCGAACTGGGGACCCATGGGCTGGACAGTGCCGCGATCGCCGCAGCGATGGACAGCTACGAGGGCGACTGGCAGGAGAACGCCCGTGATCTGGTCCGCCGCCGCTTTGGCGAGGCCGGCCCACAGGACCTGGCGCAGCGCCGCAAAGCGGCAGATCTGCTGGCGCGGCGGGGCTTCGACGGTGACAGCATCCGCCGTGCGACCCGCTACGACCCTGACGATTGAGACTGGCGGCGCCGGGCCTGATACCCTTTAGGTTTTCGGCGGTCCGTCGCGACCCTGGCCCAGGCGGCCGGTGGTTCGGGTCCGCCGGCCCGCAGACTGCCAGCCCCCAATGAACGCACCCGCCAAATTCACGACCTCCCAGATCCGCAGCGATTTCCTTGAATTCTTCAAGGGCAAAGGCCATACCATCGTGCCGTCGGCACCGCTGGTGCCTGGCAACGATCCGACCCTGCTGTTCACCAACTCCGGCATGGTGCAGTTCAAGGACGTGTTCCTCGGTGCCGAGAAGCGCAGCTACGTGCGCGCGGCCGATGTCCAGCGCTGCCTGCGCGCGGGTGGCAAGCACAACGATCTTGACCAGGTCGGCTACACCGCCCGCCATCACACCTTCTTTGAAATGCTGGGCAACTGGTCGTTTGG
The DNA here is from genome assembly GCF_056760395.1 of Stenotrophomonas sp. STEN009. Classification (NCBI taxonomy): domain Bacteria; kingdom Pseudomonadati; phylum Pseudomonadota; class Gammaproteobacteria; order Lysobacterales; family Lysobacteraceae; genus Stenotrophomonas; species Stenotrophomonas sp. STEN009. Next base: position 82,966 of record NZ_JBRRES010000006.1, read on the forward strand.
TGACTACTTCAAGAAGGACGCGATTGCGTGGGCCTGGGAGCTGCTGACCCAGGTCTGGAAGCTGCCGGCCGATCGCCTGCTGGTGACTGTCTATCAGACCGACGACGAAGCCTACGAACTGTGGCGCGACATGGTGGGGGTGCCGGAAGAGCGCATCGTGCGGATCGGCGACAACAAGGGCGCGCCGTTCGCGTCGGACAACTTCTGGCAGATGGCCGACACCGGCCCGTGTGGTCCGTGCACCGAGATTTTCTACGACCACGGCGACCACATTGCCGGCGGTCCTCCGGGGTCGCCGGATGAGGATGGCGACCGCTTCATCGAGATCTGGAATCTGGTGTTCATGCAGTTCGACCGCCAGCCGGACGGCACTCTGGTGCCGCTGCCGGCGCCGTGCGTGGATACCGGTATGGGCCTGGAACGTCTTGCGGCGATCCTGCAGCATGTCCACACGAACTACGAGATCGACCTGTTCCAGGCTCTGATCCGCAAGGCCGCCGAGCTGACCGGTACCTCCGACCTGGAGAACAAGTCGCTGCGCGTGATTGCCGACCACATCCGCGCCTGCTCGTTCCTGATCGTCGATGGCGTCCTGCCTTCCAACGAAGGACGGGGCTATGTGCTGCGCCGTATCATCCGCCGCGCGCTGCGCCATGGTTGGATGCTGGGTGTGCGCCAGCCGTTCTTCAGCAAGCTGGTGCCGACGCTGGTTGCACAGATGGGCGAGGCCTATCCGGAGCTGCCGGCGGCAGCGGACACCGTGACCCGCGCGCTGCAGGCTGAGGAGGAGCGGTTCGCCGAGACGCTCGACGCCGGCATGAAAATCTTCGAAGACGTTGCGGCAAGGGCCGGCAATGGCGTGATCCCGGGTGGTGACGCCTTCCGCCTTTACGACACCTATGGCTTCCCCCTGGACCTGACCCAGGACATCGCCCGCGAGCGTGACCTGACGGTCGATATCGCCGGGTTCGATGCGGCGATGGAACAGCAGCGCGAGACCGCGCGTGCCGCGGGCAAGTTCGGCGGTGGCGTGACCCTGCCGGCCGAGCTGGTGGCGACGCTCACCCCGACCGCGTTCCTGGGCTACGACCGCCTGCAGGCCGGTGACCTGACCGTGCTGGCGCTGCTCAAGGAGGGGCGTCCGGTACAGTCGGCCAGTGCCGGCGATGCCGTCATCGTCATCACCAACCAGACGCCGTTCTATGCCGAGTCCGGCGGCCAGGTCGGCGATACCGGCGTAATGACCGGCAACGGCGTGCGCCTGGCGGTGGAAGACACCCAGAAGTTCGCGGGCCAGTTCCACGGCCATGTCGGTACCCTGACCGAAGGCGACCTGAAGGTGGGCGATGTGCTGGCTGGCGAGGTCGACGGTGAGCGCCGCGGCGCCACCATCCTCAACCACTCGGCCACCCATCTGCTGCACGCGGCCCTGCGCGAGGTGCTGGGCACGCACGTGCAGCAGAAGGGCTCGCTGGTGGCGCCGGACCGCCTGCGTTTCGATTTCTCGCATTTCCAGCCGATCAGTGCCGAAGAACTGGCCGTGATCGAGCGCAAGGTCAATCAGCAGGTGCGTGCCAACAATGTTGCCGAAGTGCACTCCATGGGCATGCAGGAAGCACTCGATTTCGGCGCCATGGCACTGTTCGGAGAGAAGTACGGCGAACAGGTCCGGGTACTGAAAATGGGCGACTATTCCACCGAACTGTGTGGTGGCACCCACGTCAAGCGCACCGGTGATATCGGCCTGTTCAAGATCACCTCGGAAGGCGGTGTCTCCGCGGGCGTGCGTCGCATCGAAGCGGTCACCGGTCAGGGCGCCCTGGATTACGTCGATGCCGAAGAGGCGCGGTTGTCCGAGGCGGCCGAGCTGCTGGGTGGCAGTGCTGCCGACGTGGTCGAGAAGATCCGGGCGCTTGGCCAGCGCCAGAAGCAGCTGGAACGTGAACTGGAAGCGGTGAAGGCCAAGGTTGCCGCGGGTGCGACCGCCGACCTTTCCAGCCAGGCGGTCGAGGTCGCGGGCGTGAAGGTGCTGGCGGCCCGCCTGGAGGGCTTCGACGCCAAGGCGCTGCGCGATGCCGTGGACCGCCTGAAGCAGCAGCTGGGAGACGCGGTGATCGTGCTGGCAGGTGCCCAGGACGGCAAGGCCGCCCTGGTCGCCGGCGTGAACGGCAGTGCAACGGGCCGGGTCAAGGCCGGGGAACTGTTGTCGCATATCGCCGGTCAGATCGGGGGCAAGGGCGGCGGACGCCCGGACCTCGCCCAGGGTGGTGGCGAGGACGGGCCCGCCCTTGCCACTGCACTGGCTGCCGTCGTCGAATGGGTCAGCCCCCGCCTGTGATGAAGCCTGCCGTCCCCCTTCTTGTAGGAGCGGGACGGCTGACGGTACCATTGCGAATCTTTTCCCTTTGTCGTGGTAGCGCTTCTTGACGAAGCGTCAAGCCGGTGGGGGATACCCTTCCACACGGTTCCATGGAGACTTACAAAAATGTTGATCCTGACTCGCCGCGTCGGCGAAACCTTGATGATCGGTGACTCGGTGAGCGTCACCGTGCTCGGCGTCAAGGGTAACCAGGTACGTATCGGCATCACTGCGCCGAAGGACGTCGCTGTGCATCGCGAAGAGATCTACCAGCGCATCCAGCGTGGTGACGAAGCCGGCAGCGCCGGTGGTGAAAATTCTGCGGAATAAGGCTTTACCTTCGCGCGTGATTAACGTTATGATTCACGCCCCGCTGAGGTGCGACGCACCCCTGCGGTGAAATCCCCGGAGTGATGCCCGAGTGGCCGAAGGGGCTCCCCTGCTAAGGGAGTATAGGGTCAAAAGCTCTATCGAGGGTTCGAATCCCTCTCACTCCGCCAGATACTCAGAAAAGCCCCTGGAGACAGGGGCTTTTTTGTGGCCGGAATTCTCCCGTGCAGCACGTTGCCCATCACCTGCAGGAATCGAGTCTGCGCTGATTGCTGGACTTGGATTGCAGGTTCTGATGTGCTGAGCCGGTACGCCGACGGATCGGCGATCGATGGGACGGGAAGTGCGGATGCAGATTTCCTTGAAGCGCGCTCTGATCGTGGGCGGCGTGGCAGTTGTCGTGTTGACCGGCGGTTATGTCCTGTGGGGCCGCGCGGATTCCATGCCGCAGGCGATTGCGGCGCACGCGCCTCACACGCAAGGCCGCACTGACGTCGCACCCGTGCCCTCAAAGCAGCATCGTGCCGCTGCGCGAACGGGTCCGCAGCCGCCGAATCCCCAGGTCTTCCGCCGGGTAGGTCCGAAGGCATACGAGATTGCCGGCAACCGCGAGCGGCGGCCGCCGGGCGATGCGCTTGAGTACATGAGGGTGATGAAGCGGCGTTCCGACGCCGGTGATGCGGATGCGAGCTATCTGATGGAGTTGACGGTGCGCGAGTGCAGGAACCTGATCAAGCATGATCCGGTCGCGTCATTCGATTTCCTTCGTAATGCAGGCATGACGCCGGATCCTGCCTCGTTGGTCAATGATGAGCGTCGTCTGGGCGAGTGTGCGTCCCTGGTAGCTGCGCCTGCCTTCTATCATGGAGCATGGCTTGCCAGGGCCGCTTCGCAGGGTTCAATCGAAGCCAAGCTGCTTTACGCGGCCGATCCCGAGACCGTCATCGGCCCTCCGTCGGAGTGGCTTGCGAATCCGGAATCCCTGGTCAGATGGCGGGAGAGTGCGATGCGCCATCTCCACGATGCTGTGGCAACGGGAAGCCTCGATGCGGTCAGTCACCTGTCCAGCGCGTACGACAAGGGAAGAATCACCGCCTACGATGGCGTGAATGCCTATGCATATGCCTTGGCCGCTGCCAAGGCAAATCCGGCACATATGCCGGCGAGGAGCCTGCAGGAGTTGCAGGCGAAGTTGAGCCCTGCACAGCGCGAGGCTGCGCGCGAGCGGGCGACGCAGGTGTACGCGGACTGCTGCATCGCAGATCAATGACGCGCAGTCCCGATTCCGTCGGTTTCGATGGGGCAGGACGCGGCCTGCCGCGTTTCGTCCTCGACCTCAATCGTGCTGGAACCGCAAGGGTTCACTGCCCATCGCCGGATCGCTGGTGCCGGGGCGGCCATCCTCTACACGCCCTGCCAGGCGCAGCGCATCGCTTCCTGCGCTGACATGCAGGTCGTACCACCCTGCGGTGGGGGCTGCATCCCAGGCCAGCGATGTTTCCGAGCGCGCGGCGATGTCCAGCGTCTGGTCGGGCATGTGCCCGGCATAGGCGCCTCCCTGCACGCGGACCCGGCAGGGCTCATCGCCTGGATTACGCAGACGCAGGCGAAGCTGGCCATCGGCGCGCTCCATCTCCGCCAGCAACATCGGGGAGGTGGCATCGCCGCGGAAGTGGCGATGGAATCCATTGGGGCCCAGCAGCCACAGGTCGAAGCAGCCATCGGCAGCAAGCGGCCAGCGCGCCTGCACGGGCGTGCCCGGCACCAGCGTGTAACGCCTCGGAATCGCGTCCAAGCGCAGCCGGTCGTAGACATGCAGTACCGCTGCTGCTCCTTCGCAGGCCAGCTGCAGATCGATGCTTCCGGCGGCCAATGCGGTGATCCGGGCCTGCGGCCGATAGGGCAGGGCGCGTGCCGGTCTTACCCCGGCTTCCTGGCGTGCAGGGTGCAACCCCTCCGGCAGGGCAGGCACGGTCCGGCCCGGCAGGGCCGCCGCGCGCGCGGCCACCGCATCGACGTCAGGCAACGCTTGCACGAAGGGGCGGGTATCGCGCTGGGCGAAATCGAACGCGTGGGTCAGATCGCCACAGACCGCGCGCCGCCACGGTGAGATGCCCGGTGCGGGCACACCGAAGCGGCGTTCGATCAGACGCAGTACCGAGGTGTGGTCATACACCTGCGAATCGACCCAGCCGCCCCGGCTCCAGGGCGAGATCACGTACAACGGCACGCGCGGGCCCAGTCCATAGGGGCGGCCACGCAGCTCGGCGGCGTCGTACTTCTCGTCGCCAGGCGCAGGATGCCGATGGTATTCGCCTTCGGTGCCGACCGACGATGCGCCGGCCCAGCCATCCGCCAGCGGTGAAGGCGGGGCGGGCGGCGGCACGTGGTCGAAGAAGCCGTCGTTCTCGTCGAACATCAACAGCAGGGCGGTACGACTCCAGACCTCCGGGTCGGCGGTCAGCGCGTCGAGCACGCGCGCGGTGTAGGCCGCGCCCTGCGCCGGGCTGGAGGGGCCGGGATGTTCGCTGCCGGCAGCGTCGGCGATGATGAAGCTGACCTGTGGCAACTGCCCGTCGACCACATCCTGGCGCAGCTGTGCCAGCCCGCGCGTGCTGACCCCGCGTGCGCGGAGCTGCGGATCGTGACCCGGTGCAGCGCGGTACGCCTGCCGGAAGGTCTCGAATCCGGCCAGCGGGTTGTCGGTGAAGTTGTCGGCCATGTCCTGGTAGATCTGCCAGGACACCCCTGCCTGCTGCAGCTGCTCGACGTAGCTGGTCCACTGGTAGGACGCCGGATGGCCGCCGTGCTCCGGGAAGTTGTCGTGGGAGTTGGCGATCACCGGGCCGCCGGCGCGGGCAAAGGGATCGTTGTGGCCGGTCCACAGGAACACCCGGTTCGGGTTGGTGCCGGCCTGGATCGCGCAGTGATAGGCATCGCAGACGGTGAAGGCATCGGCGAGTGCGAACTGGAAGGGCAGGTCGCTGCGCTGGAAGTAGCCCATGGAGTGATTCTGCTTGGCCTTGGGCCACTGCCCCATGCGCCCATGGTCCCAGGCACGCTGCGCGTCAGGCCAGGTGTGCGGCGTGCCTTCGACGCGCATGTAGCCGAAGTGCGCGGCGGTATCCAGCGGGAACGGTGCGATCGCGCGGCTGCCGCTGGCATCGGGTTGCAGCCACAGGGTGCGCGCAGCGCCACCGCCCGCCAGGGGGGCGGCGGGGGCCACGAAACGATCACCGAATCCGCGCACGCCCGGCAGGGTGCCGAAGTAGTGATCGAACGAGCGGTTCTCCTGCATGAACACCACGATGTGCTGCAGGTCCTGCAGGCTGCGGGTGCGTGCATCGGGGGCGATCGCGGCGGCCCGGGCGATGCTCGGCAGCAGCGGTGAAAGGCCGGCGGCAAGGCCGGCCTGCAACAGTCGGCGACGGCCGATATCGGTCACGGGTTCACTCACAGGTCCACGCGGAAGGAGATGCCGACGGTGCGCGGAGCGCCGATGAAGGCGCTGTCGCGGCCGTCGACACCTGCAAGATACCGCTTGTCGGTGAGATTGCTCACCACCAGGTTCGCACCCATGCCCTTCAGGCGTGGCGACAGGCCCTGCAGATCAAAGCCGATGTTGGCATTGAACACCGTGGCCGAGGGGAGGCTGCTGGCGTTGGCGGCATCGAGGTAGCGCGTTCCCAGATAGCGACCTGACAGGCCGAAGTTCCAGTTCTCGCCCTGCCAGTCAGCCGAGACCACCAGGATCTGCTCGGGCTGGCCGATCACCTTGGCGCCATCGACGATGCCCAGCTGGGCGTCACGCGCGGAATCGCCGCTGCCGAGGTACTTCGAGCGGTTGTAGGTATAGGCCGCGTTGATCCGCCAGCCGTTGTCCCAGCCGTATCCGAGCGCCGCTTCCAGGCCATTGCTCTCCACGCCCCCGAAGTTCTCGTAGACGCCGTCGGTCTCGCCCAGGTAATCGATGCCGCTGACGAAACCGGCCGGCAGGTAGACGATGCGGTTGTCGAACTTGATGTTGTACAGGGTGACCGAGGCGGTCAACGGCCAGCGGCTGATGCGCATGCCGAGTTCGATGTTGTCGGCGGTCTCCGGCTCGACGTTGCGGAAGCGCTGCGGATCGGTCTCGCCCAGTACGCCGGAGGGGATGGCCGCGAAGTTCTGCGAGAAGCCTGCGAACAGTTCCATGCCCTGAACACCGGGTGCCCAGGTGAAGCCGGTGGACAGCAGCGGATCGGACTTTGAATCGGACGTGACGTTCTCGGCGGCGCCGATCACACGCCGGCGGGACTGGTCCACGAAGAACTGCTTCACGCCCAGGCGCGCGCTGAAGGGGCCGAAGCGGGCCACGTCCTCGATGTAGTACATCTGCTCATCGACCTTGTACCGGTCTTCGAACTGGACCCAGTACGGCTGGTGATCGAAGGCGATGTCCTGCCCGACGTTGAGCAGCCGGTGCCAGTCGCGGCGTGCGGAGCGGTCCAGCTTTTCCACCCACAGGCCACCGCGGACCGTGTTGTCGATGCTGCCGAAGGTCTGCCGCCACTCGACGTCGGCAGTGACGCCCATGCGGTCGTTGTCGTAGTGGGTGTGGCGGTAGGACTGGGCGCCGAGCACATTTCCGGCGTAGCAGCCCGGATCATACTCGGCCGTGAAGCCCAGCCGCGGCGTGCAGGTGGCCAGACGCTGGGCGGCGCTGCCATCCGGATTGACGAAGTAGATCTGGCCCCGGTTGCTGCCGCCGTACACGGTGCTGCCGCCGGTGTACTCCGACTCGGGGCGACCGCTGCCATCGTCGCTGACCTGCGCCAGGTACGGCGGCAGCCAGTCGCCGCGACCCTGCATGCGATGACCGTAGGCCGCCATCGAGGCCTTGAAGCCGTTGCCACCGTCGAAGGCGGCGCGCAGGTAACCGAAGGTGTTCTCGCGCAGGGCACGGGAACCGGAACGGAAATTCTGATCCAGATAGGGAATGCCGGTCAGGGTGCCGACCAGGTTGTCGCGGTCCGGATTGGTGGCGAAGCCCTGAGGCGAGACGCTGGTGTATTCCGGTTCGTCGGCATCGTTGTAGGACAGATAGCCGGTGAGTGTCCAGCGGTCCAGTTCGGTGACGAACTTGCCGGCGATATGGTCGTTGCGGGTGCGGCCGCTGCCGTCGATCCAATCGTGCACGCGCGCCGAGGATGCACTGACCCAGGCACGGGTGTGGCCGCCAAGCACGCCGGTGTCATAGCGCACGTAGTACTTGCGCGCTTCATTGTCACCGGCACCGACGACGAAGCGCAGCCGGCTGTCCTGCAGCGGATCGCCGGTGAGGAAGTTCAGGGTGCCGCCCAGCGCCTCGTTCGAGCGCGAGGAGATGTCAGCCGTGCCCTGGCTGACCTCCACCGTTTCCAGGTCCAGGGTGTCGATGTAGCGATTGGCCAGGGAGCCACCGCCGTAGCCCGAGCCACCATTGGGCAGGCCATCGATGGTGGTGCCGATCTGCTGCGTATCGCGGTTGGTGACGAAGCCGCGCATGCTGATCTGCGTGCCCCACACCGACGAACCGGTGGCATCGGCCTCGCTGACGACCACGCCGGGCACTTCGTTGAGCGCGTCGTTGACGCTGCTCATCACCAGCTGCCGGTTCAGTGTTTCCGTGCGCACCGCAGTCTTGGCGTAACTGGTTGCCTGGCCGATCACCTGGACCTGGTCCAGCGTGCGGGCGTCGCTGCGACGTGTCGTGTCACCCTCTCCCTGCGGTGCTTCGGCGAGGGCGTCCAGTGTGGGCGCGATCAGCAGGGCAAGCAACGAGATACGGGGAATACGCGCATGCGTTGGCATCGAAACCAGACCTTCACGAGTGGGGGAAGCCCTGGAGTGTCGGCAGCGGCAGTGACGTGACGGTGACGTGCAGATGCAGCCTTCATTGCACCCGCGGCGCGGGAGGCGCCCTGCACCAAGCTGAATCGATGCTGCGCTGTCATCAAGCCGTCATCGAGCCGCGATAGATGGCAAGCGCGGTGCCCGCTAGGCTGCCACGCTGTCGCATTTCTTCCTTGATCGCCCATGAAGCGCCCGCTGCTGCTGTTGCTGGCGTGCGCCGGCCTGTGGCTGGCTGCATGCTCTTCCTCGATGAATGCCGCATCCACCTCGCTCGCCGACCGCCTGGTCGCGCCGGGCGGCGTGTCGACGCTGCTTGACCAGCCGCGCATCGCTGCGGCCATTGCCGGGATTCCCAATCGCCATGGTTTCGCGCCGGGCCGTGATGGCGTGCCGATCTTCTGGCGCGTTTTCGATCCGGGCAACTACGGCGCCCGCTATCGCTATCTGCCGCAGCGGCATGAGAATGGCCTGCCGCTGGACACCGGACTCAGCCTGTCGGTGCCGCAGCCGTTCCGGGCACAGGCGCCGCGTGGCACCGTGGTGCTCCTGCACGGCTGGATGATGAACGGCGATTCGATGCTGCCGTGGTCATTGCAGCTGGCCGGATCGGGCTATCGCGTGGTCACGCTCGACCTGCGCAACCACGGTCAGTCCGGGGCTGGACCCTCCGGCTATGGCACCTACGAATCGGACGACGTGGTCGATGTGATCGCTGAGCTGCGCGCACGCGGCGAAGTCACCGGGCCCCTGTATCTGTTCGGCGTGTCCTATGGCGCGGCGACGGCGGTGTTCACCGCTGAAAAGCTCGGTGACCAGGTTGCCGGCGTCGTCGCGATGGAGTCGTTCGCCAATGCCGGCGTAGCCATCCGCACGATGATTCCGCACCTGATGGCGCTGCAGCCGGAAGGGTGGAAAGCACAGGCCGTGGCCTCATATGCGCGGTGGCGCTATGGCGGACAGGACATCGACCAGGTGATTGCTGCGGCCAGCCGCCGCATCGATGTCGATCTTGACCATGTGGATGTGGCCCGTGCGCTGGCCGACACGCGCGCCTGTGTGCTGCTGCTGCACGGGCAGGGCGACCAGCACATTCCTGTGAGCCAGGGGCGCGAACTCGCGCAGGCCAACCCGCGGGCGCACTACATCGAGATGCGCGGCGAGGACCATATCACCCTGCCGCTGCGGCTGGATCTGTTGGCCGGTGTGGTCGACGACTGGATGGCGCGCGACGAACGGCACCCCCCGTCCACCTGCCCGGCGCCGCAGCTGCCGGCACAGGCCGAGTGGCTGGTGCACGATGTGCCGGCAGCGGAGCCGGCACGCGGTTGATGCATCGTCAGGACAGCCGGCGCGCCAGTGCGGGCGCCGACAGCGCGACACCGATCAGCAGTGCCGCCACGCAGAGGAACGCGAAGCCCAGGCTGCTGGCATGGGCCAGTGCGCCGATCGCGGCCGGGCCGGCGAGAATGCCGGCATAGCCCAGTGTGGTGACAGCCGTGATGGCGATGTTCTCGGGCATCGCGCGCTGCTGTCCAGCCATCGAGAACAGTGCCGGCACGATGTTGGCGCAGCCCAGGCCGACCAGCGCATGGCCGGCAAGGGCAACCGGCAACGATGGCACCAGGGTGGCCACGGCAAAGCCGGCCGCAGCGGTGATGCCGCCGATGACAAGGGTGCGGGTGCGGCCGAGACGCTCGACGATGCCATCGCCGAACAGGCGCATGGCTGTCATCGCCAGAGTGAACACCGCGAAGCCCGCGCCGGCCTGGTCGCGAGGCACCTGCCGTACCTCGGCCAGGAACACGGCGCTCCAGTCCAGCATCGAGCCTTCGGCGAGAAACACCACGAATGCCAGCACGCCGATGAACAGCACCACGCCATGTGGCAGTGCCAGCAAGGGGCCTTCGTGCAGGATCCGTTGCGGACGCCAGTGCGGTGCCGACAGCACAGCTACCAGCAGCAGTGCCGCCGCCGCGAGCAGCGCGGCCAGCCAGAGCGGTGTGCCCAGGATCAGCAGACCGGTCATGCAGCCGGCGCCGACAAAGCCACCGATGCTGTAGAAGGCGTGGAAGCCGGACATCATCACCCGGCCGGCTTCGCGTTCGACGGCCACTGCCTGCATGTTCATCGTGCAGTCCATCGCACCCACGCCCGCGCCGAACACGAACAGGGCCGCACCGAGCACGAAGGGCGAAGGCGGCACCGCCAGCAGCGGCAGTGCCAGCAGCACGAGTGCACAGGTGACCACCAGCAGCCGACGGCAGCCGAAGCGACCGGTCAGCGCACCGGCCAGCGGCATGGCCAGCAGTGAGCCCAGCCCGAGGCACAGCAGCACGGCGCCCAGACCGGCGTCGGACAGCCCTGCCTGGGCCTTGGCGAAGGGCACCATCGGTGCCCACGCGGCGGTGGCGAAACCGGGAATGAAGAAGGCGGCGCGGGTGGCGTGCTGCTGGGCACGTGGGGAAGAAGGCGTCATGCGCAGTAGGAAGCTCCAGTGAACCGACATGGAAGCGATTTCATGGGCATTCGGCAAGTGCCACCGGAGGGGGGCCGACATGCATACGATTGCAGCGCGCCAAGGGCGTCACTGCTGTTTAACGCTGCGCGGCGACAGTGGGCTCACGGTCGGCATTCCGCCTGGCCGCTGCCGGAGATCCATCCATGAGTACTGCGCCGACCATCCTCCTCGTCCATGGTTTCTGGGGCGGGGCCGCACACTGGGCCAAGGTCATTCTGGAACTGCATCGCAACGGCCATGACCGCGTGCAGGCGGTCGAACTACCCCTTACCTCGCTGGCCGATGATGCCAGCCGCACGCAGAAGATGATCCGCCAGATCGATGGCCCCGTCCTGCTGGTCGGCCACTCCTACGGTGGTGCAGTGATCACCCAGGCGGGCAGGGAGGCCAACGTCAAGGGCCTGGTCTACATCGCCGCATTCGCACCCGACGAGGGCGAGAGTGCGGGTGGCATTACCCAGCAACACCTGCCCGAGGCGGCAGCGAACCTTGCCCCGGACAGCGACGGCTATCTGTGGCTGCGCGCGGACAGATTCCACGAGAGCTTCTGCCAGGACCTCACCGCCGACGAAGGCCGGGTGATGGCGGTGACCCAGAAGGCGCCGCTGGCGAGCACGTTTGGTGACGCGATCACCGATCCGGCGTGGAAGCACAGGCCGAGCTGGTACCAGCTGTCGCGCCAGGACCGGATGATTGCGCCCCAGAACCAGGCGATGATGGCCGATCGGATCCAGCCCCGGCGTCTTCTGCAACTGGATGCGAGCCATGCCTCGCTGGCGTCGAAACCGGCCGAGGTGACTGCGTTGATTCTGGAGGCCTGCGCCGCCGTCGGCGGTTGAGGCCAGAGGTCGCCCGCGGTACCGGTCGGCACCGCGGGCGTGACTTCACAGCGGCAGGTCGAACACCAGCACTTCGGCGTCGTTGCCGTTCTCCAGCGTCAGCTGCGCTTCGTCGCTGATCTGCAGCGCATCACCGGCTTCCAGGGTGATGCCGTTGACCTGCAGCTGGCCACGGGCGACCTGCACATAGGCACCGCGTCCGCTGCCCAGGGCGTGGTGCAGCTTGTGGCTGCCGTCGAGCAGGGTGGCGAAGATGCGGGCATCCTGGTGGATGCGCAGCGAACCATCTGCACCGTCGGGCGAGGCGATCAGGCGCAGCTGGTTGCGCTTGCTGTCCGGCGTGAAGTGGGTTTCCTCATACGACGGGGTGATGTTCTCCGTGTCCGGGAAGATCCAGATCTGCAGGAAATGCACGGGTTCGGTGGCCGAGTGGTTGAACTCGCTGTGGCTGACGCCGCTGCCGGCGCTCATGCGCTGCACATCGCCGTAGCGCAGTACCGAACCGGTGCCCATCGAGTCCTTGTGTTCCAGTGCGCCGCCCAGCACGTAGGAGACGATCTCCATGTTGCTGTGGCTGTGGGTGCCGAAGCCCTGGCCGCCGATCACCTTGTCCTCGTTGATCACCCGCAGCGGACCGAAGCTGACATAGCGCGGATCGTAGTAGTTGGCGAACGAGAAGGTGTGGCGCGAGGACAGCCAGCCATGTTCGGCCAGGCCACGGGTAGCACTCTTGCGGATCTGCAGCATGGGATATCTCCTTGTTCGATGTTTTCGATGGGGCGGGGCAGGGCATTGATCGCCGTGTTTCCCTGTTGGAGAGAAGTATCCGCTTGCGCCGGTGCTTTGAAAAACGGATAGTTTTGAAAGCCATCATCGAAAAATTCGAATGCTCAAGCTCAGCCTCGAAGCCCTGCAGATCCTGGACGCCATCGATCGCCGCGGTTCGTTTGCGGGCGCCGGCAAGGCCCTGCACAAGGTGCCGTCCACCATTTCCTACACCGTGGCCAAGCTGGAAGAGGATCTTGGCGTGCAGCTGTTCGACCGGGTGGGCCCGCGTGCGGAGCCGACCGAGGCCGGTCGCGCGCTGCTGGATGAGGGCCGGCATCTGCTCCGTGCGGCCCGCGAACTGGAACTGCGGGTGCGCCGGGTGGCCTCCGGCTGGGAAACCGAACTGACCCTGGCAGTGGATTCGGTGTTTCCCACCTGGCTGCTGGGTCCGGACATCGCCGCATTTCGCGGCGCTGAGGCGCCGACCCGCCTGCGCTTGATCGGCGAGGCGCTGTCCGGCACCTGGGAGGCGCTGCTGGACCGGCGTGCCGATCTGCTGGTGGGCGCGCCGGGCGAGGGGCCGAGCGGTGGTGGCTACGTGGTCGAGCCGTTGGGTACGGTCGAGTTCGTGTTCGCGGTTGCCCCGGATCATCCCTTGGCGGCAGTGCCGGGCGTGCTGGGACGTGAGCAGCTGGTCGAGCACTGTGCGATCGCGGTGTCCGATTCGGCGCGGCGCTTGCTGCCCCGTACGGTTGGCCTGCTGATGGGGCAGGAGATGCTGACAGTGCCCGACATGGCCAGCAAGCTGAAACTGCAATGCGAGGGCGTGGGCTTCGGCTTTCTGCCCGAGCCGTGCGCGCGCGCGGCCGTGGCACGAGGCGAACTGGTTATCCGTGAGGTCGAGGAACACAAGCCGGAGGAGACCTTCTGGTTGGCCTGGCGGACCGGTGAGGATGGCGCGGCATTGCGCTGGTGGCGCGAGCGCCTGCGTAGGCCGGAGCTGCTGTCGCAGTGGTGGCGGGCAATGGCCGGGGGGTAGGTGTGCGACAGGGCTGCGCCCTGCACCCGCGACGGGCGGGAACACGGCAACAGCAACAGCTGAAGCGGGCTTGCCGGGGCAGGACGGGGGGGGGGGGGGGGGGGGCGCGCCCCCGCCCCCCCGGGGGGTGGGGGGGCGGCCCCCGCCCCCCCCCCCCCCCCCCCCCCCCCCCCCCCCCCCCCACCCCGCCTTCGACAGTTTTCCGCTATCTGTCGGAACGGCGTACTGCTCTGGTAGGTGTCGACCTTGGTCGACACGGTAGATCCACGCCATGCATGGATGAATTCACTCGATATCTGACAGATGTGTCGACCAAGGTCGACACCTACCAACAGCCGCGTGAACCTGTCGAAGGTGGGGCGGTGTCGGAACGCGCGCTGTTGCTGTTGCTCCGGCTTTGGCTTCGGCGGGTGCAGGGCGCAGCCCTGCCGAAGAACACACATAAAAAAACAGCAGGCCGAGGCCTGCTGTTTCGGTGTAATGGTGCGCCCGGAGAGATTCGAACTCCCGACCGCCTGGTTCGTAGCCAGGTACTCTATCCAACTGAGCTACGGGCGCCAATTACATAAACCTGTTGTGTTGATCGTGTATGGTGCGCCCGGAGAGATTCGAACTCCCGACCGCCTGGTTCGTAGCCAGGTACTCTATCCAACTGAGCTACGGGCGCGCGGTACACAATCAAATTTTACTTCATTTCCAGCGGCGGATGCCGGAAACCTGTCGAGTGGTGCGCCCGGAGAGATTCGAACTCCCGACCGCCTGGTTCGTAGCCAGGTACTCTATCCAACTGAGCTACGGGCGCCCTGCGACAGGAGCGGAATTATGCGGATGTCGGCGCGTACCGTCAACCGTTTTTGTGAAGATTTTCATCCAGCTGAATGAAAAATTGGTGGGCGACCGCCTGTGGCGCCTTCATCCACGCGAAGTGGTCGGCACGCGTGCCCAGTTCCCCGTCGGACAGCACATGCAGGTGTGATGCCACATTCGGCAGTTTGTCCAGCAACGCCTGCATCGAACCGGTCGGTGCCAGCCAGTCGTGTTCCATCACCACGGCCTGCGCGCTGCCATGCACGCGTGCCATCTGCGCATCGAGATCCTCGGTCATGCCCGCGGCTGCGTAATGGTTGCTCAGGCCCACCCGCGACCAGTCGGCAATCAGGCCGCGTGCTTCGGTGCCCCCAAAGCCCAGGCGCCGGCCGTGCAGCACGCCCTGGCGGCGGGCGATCCAGGGCAGGAAGCGGTACACCAGCGGCAGAAGCCATCCGCGCGGAGGCGGAAACGTACGCCAGAACGGCGTGCCACTGGCGGCCAGCCACAGGTGCTCGAAGTGCTGCGGTTGCCGTCCTGCATGCACGCAGGCCAGCTGCCCACCCAGGCTGTGCCCACCGATGATCCAGGGCAGCGCGCCTTCGCCGGCATCGGCGTTGGCGAGCAAAGCCTGGCTGGCAGGCAGGTCCTGCTCGAGCACTTCACGATAGCCCCAGTCCTGCGTGCGCGAAGGGCGCAGTGAACTGCTGCCGTTGCCACGCCACTCGTGCAGGTAGACCGCGATGCCTTTCGCAGCCAGGGCCTGTGCCAGTGGCAGGTAGTGGCGCGCGGCCACGCCCAGTGCGGGGAGCCATAGCAGCCGCGCCAGCGGCTGCTCGGGTACGCAGGCCATCACCTCGAAGCGATGGCCGTCGCCGCATTCCACGGCCAGTGTCCGTGATGGCAGGCTCATGCGTGGGGCGCTGCGCCGAAATGATCCAGCACGCGCACATCGCTGCGCCCCGGCATGTAGCCCAGTTGCAGCCCGCGTGCCACGTAGTCGATCGATGCTTCGCAGGCGTTGGCCAGGCTCAGGCCATTGCACAGCTGCGCGGCGATGGCCGAGGCCAGTGTGCAGCCGGTGCCGTGCGCATCCAGCGGCAGGCGCGCGTGACTGAATTCCTCGCTGCTGACGCCATCGAAGTAGCGATCGATCACCCGGTTGCCCTCGTGCAGGTGGCCGCCCTTGAGCAGCACCGCGCCGGCCCCGAGATCCAGCAGTGCCGACGCGGCCCGCTCGGCGTCGTCTCCATCGCCGATGGTGCGGCCCACCAGCAGTTCTGCCTCCGGTGTGTTGGGAGTGACCAGCGTGGCCAGCGGGAGCAGACGCTCGCGCATTGCCTGCAGGGCGCTGTCTTCCAGCAGGCGCGCGCCACTGGTGGCGACCATCACCGGATCCAGCACCACATGTGCGGGGCGGTGACGCTGCAGTACATCGGCCACGGCGTGGATCACCTCGGCATTGGCCAGCATGCCCAGCTTCACCGCGTGGATGTCGAAATCATCGAAGCACGCGTCGAGCTGCGCGCGCAGGAATTCGATTGGCGGCACATGCACGGCGGTGACACCGCGGGTGTTCTGCGCGGTCAGTGCGGCGATCGCGGAGAGGCCATGCACGCGGTGTGCGGCGAAGGCCTTCAGGTCGGCCTGGATGCCGGCGCCTCCGCCGGAGTCGGAGCCGGCGATGGTGAGGGCGGAAACGGGAGTGGTCGGGCTCATGCGGCGATTGTGCCGTGGTCACCGGGATGGGGGTAGTGCCGGCTACGGGCTGCCGGCAGGGGCGGACGCCTCATGCTGCGCGTGCGTGCGGCGACGCTCAGTACCGCCAGCGTACCCATTGCTGGTACAGCACATAGACCAGCCCGGTCGCGCCGGTCAGCAGCGCGGGGGCAAGCAGGGCATCGTACTGCCAGCGCAGGAACAGCCACGCACCCATCACGCCACCGGCCAGGAAGCCGCTGATGATCAGGCCGCTGAGCGTCAGCCGCCGCACCTGCAGCGGCAGCCCGCGCAACAGATGGCCCAGGCCGATGCCAAGATCGGTGAACATGCCGCTGAGGTGGGTGGTCCGTATCACCGCGCCGCTGAAGGTGGTGGCCATCGCGTTCTGCAACCCGCAGGCCATCGCTGCCGACAACGCGCCCCAGATCTGCTGCTGCTTGAACAAGGGAATGGCGGCCAGCAACAGCGCCGATTCCAGTGCCAGAGCGACGCCATAGCGCCGGCCGAGCTGCAGTGCGCTGTCCTGGATCAGCAGCCCGCTGAGCATCGCACCCAGCGAAAAAGCGATCAGCAGGCCCCACAGGTGCCCGACCGCGCGCCAGTCGCCCTGCGCCAGTGCCATGCCGAGCTGGCTGGTACTACCGGTCATGTGGCTGACGGCCTGATGCTCGAAGCCCAGAAAGCCGACCACGTTGACCATGCCGGCCACGCACGACAGCGCTACGGCACCGATCCAGACCCAGGTGGGAAGGCGTATGCCCATCGGCGCGACCCTCAGGGACCGCCGAGACCGCCGTTGAACTGCAGCTCGCTGAACGCACCGGTGGCCGGGTCGAACACCGCGCCCCAGAACTGCTTGCCACCATCGCAGACGCGGATGGCCTCGCGCGCCGGCTTGATGCCGCTGTCGTCAGGCAGGCGGAACGCATTGATGTAGATCAGGCGCTTGCCGGCGCTTTCGATGCCGACGTACTGGCGGTCGAAGTCCAGTACGTCGGGCACCTGCGCCTGCAGCGAAGGCAGTGCGGCTTCCAGCTGGTCCACCTGTTGCCGGCTGGGGGCCCAGTAGCCGGTGACGCGGCCGGCATCCCGGCCCGGGCTGTGCCGCGAGCAGGTGTCGAGCACCTGCGCGGCGACGATCGGCCGGGTGACCACCCACGACTGGCCGGTGCGTTCGGCGGTCGGCACGCTGGCCGGCCCGCGGGTGGTGGTGCAGGCACCAAGGACGGCTGCGAGGGTGATCGCCGCCGTCGGCAGCAGCAGGCGGGCAGAACGGTTCACAGCACCTCCGAAGCGTAATCGGCCAGCCGCGAGCGTTCGCCACGGCGCAGGGTGATGTGCGCACTGTGCGGCCAGTTCTTGAAGCGGTCCACCGCGTAGGTCAGGCCGGATGTCGTCTCGGTCAGGTACGGGGTGTCGATCTGCTCGACGTTGCCCAGGCAGACGATCTTGGTGCCGGGACCGGCACGGGTGATCAGCGTCTTCATCTGCTTCGGGGTGAGGTTCTGCGCCTCGTCCAGGATCAGATAGCGCGACAGGAAGGTGCGGCCGCGCATGAAGTTCATCGAGCGGATCTTGATGCGGCTGGCCAGCAGATCGTTGGTTGCCTGGCGTCCCCAGGTTCCGCCTTCCTGGTTGTGCGTGAGCACTTCCAGGTTGTCGGTCAGCGCGCCCATCCACGGTGTCATCTTCTCTTCCTCGGTGCCCGGCAGGAAGCCGATGTCCTCGCCGACGCTGACGGTGGCCCGGGTCATGATGATCTCGCGGTAGCGCTGCTGGTCCATCGTCTGTGCCAGCCCCGCGGCCAGTGCCAGCAGGGTCTTGCCGGTGCCGGCGGTGCCGAGCAGGGTGACGAAGTCGATCTCCGGATCCATCAGTGCATTGAGCGCGAAGTTCTGCTCGCGGTTGCGCGCGCTGATGCCCCACACGGCATGGCTGCCGTGGCGGAAATCATCAACCAGCGACAGCACCACCTTGCCATCGCCGACCACGCGGCTGACGCGAAGCTCCACCTCGTCCTCGCCCGGCAGGTAGACGTACTGGTTCGGGTACCACTCCTCGTCGTCCTTGGCCAGGATCTCGTAATGGGTACGGCCCTTGTCGCTCCAGCTGCGCAGGTCGTCGCCATGGAGCTTCCAGAAATCCTCCGGCAGCTCGGTGGCGCCGGTGTAGAGCAGGCTGAAATCGTCCAGTGCGCGGTCGTTTTCGTAATCTTCCGAAACGATGCCGGCGATGGCCGCCTTGATCCGCAGGTTGATGTCCTTGGAGACGAACACCACCGGGATCTCCGGGGTCTGCTCCTTCAGCGCCAGGATGGCACCGAGGATGGCATTGTCCGGGATGACCTTGCCGAAGCTCTTGCCGGCGTCGAAATGACTGGTCTGGAAACGCAGCTTGCCGGCGCTGTGCTTGCCACGCAGCTGCAGGCCCTGTGGCCGCTGCAGCGGAATGCCGTCGGCCAGATTGTCCAGGCCGGAGGCCTGCACCAGCTCGTTGAGGAAGCGGCTGACCTGGCGGGCGTTGCGGCTTGCCTCGGACGTACCCTTCTTGCCGTTGTCCAGCTCCTCGATCACCTGCATCGGCAGGTAGACGTCATGCTCCTCGAATTTGAACAGCGCGGTCGGATCGTGCATCAGCACGTTGGTATCCAGCACGTAGATGCGCTTGCCTCGGGTCATCGTCGATTCCTGGTTACGGACAGGGAAAAACCACCACGACCTGCGGGGCAGGGTGATGGCGGACAAAGTGGGCGATGGGAATCACTTGGATTGGGCGGCCTTCAGTTCGGCAAGCACGGCGTCGGCATGGCCGGCGACCTTGACCTTGCGCCAGGACTGCGCGATGCGGCTGTCGGGAGAAATCAGGAAGGTGCTGCGCTCGATGCCACGTACCTGCTTGCCGTACATGTTCTTCATCCGGATCACATCGAAGGCGTTGCACAGCGCTTCGTCGCCATCGCTGACCAGCGGGAACGCGAAGCCCTGTTTGGCACAGAAGTTGTCGTGTGATTTCACCGAGTCACGGGAGACGCCGAGTACGGTGGCGCCGGCCTTGCGGAACTCCGGCAGCAGCGCGTTGAAGTCGATGCCTTCGGTGGTGCACCCCGGGGTGCTGTCCTTGGGGTAGAAGTACAGCACCAGCCATTGGCCCGCGAGGTCGCCGAGGGTGGTGTGTTCGCCGCCTGACAGAGCCAGCGGGAGCGAGAGGGTGGTGCGGTCCAGGGTATCGCCGTTGTTCATGAGGTCCTTGGTTCCGGAGCCTGGGGTATTTCTACGACAGTTGCATGAAACGCCGCGCGCCCGTGACGAACGCGCGAAAAATCAGAACTTCATCGGGTCCATGATCGCGTCCAGGTTCAGGTGGTCGCAGAATTCGAGGAAATCATCGCGCAGGGCGGCGATGTGCATGTTGGCCGGCACGCCGATGGTGACCTGCGCGCTGAACATTTCCGCACCGGTCTGCATGGCGCGATAGCGCGTGCTCTGCAGGGTCTCGATGGTGATGCCCTGGCGGTCGAAGAAGTCGGCCAGCTGGAACAGGATGCCCGGCTTGTCAGCGGCGATCACTTCGACGATGTACGGCAGCAGATTGGACTGCGCCTGCTTGGCCTCGGTGCGGTACCAGACCAGTTTCAGGCCTTCCTCGCGCTCGAGCCGGGTCAGCATCGCTTCCAGCTTGGCGACCGAGTCCCACGACCCGGTGGCCAGCGCGGTGACCGATACGTCGCGGCCAACCGTGGCCAGGCGCGCGTCCACCAGATTGCAGCCGCTGTCGGCAATGCGTCGGGTGACGGACAGCAGTGGGGACTCCGGATGCGTCGTATAGGCGTTGATCAGGAGGTGGTTTTCGCTCGGCGCGGGGCGCGGGGTGGTGTCGGTCAAGGCGATTCCGGGTAATGCATGCGTGAGTCTGAATGCCCGCCAGAGGCGGGGATCCACCGGAGTGCAGCATACTTGCCCGTGCTTTCGCGCCGCAAGTAACATTCAAGTCGCCCCCGCCCTTTCGTGGCGGGCGTTTTCCCTTCCCAGCCAAGAGCAGCACGTCCTTGTCCCTTTCCGGCCTCATCACCGCGCTGGCGACCCCGTTCCGGGCCGACGGTGCCCTCGATCCCGACGGTTGGCAGCGCCTGCTGCATCTGCAACTGGAAGGTGGCGTCCATGGCGTTGTCGTCGCCGGCTCGACCGGCGAAGCGGCGACGCTGTCCGACGCCGAGTACGACCAGCTGCTGGCCAGTGCGGTCGAACGCATCGGCGGACGCATCCCGGTCCTGGCCGGTACCGGCCTGTCCGGCACCGCCAAGACCATCGAACAGACCCGTCGCGCTGCCGCGCAGGGTGCCAGTCACGCTCTGGTGGTGACACCGCCTTACGTGCGTCCGACGCAGGCCGGGCTGATCGCGCACTACCGGGCCGTGGCCGACCACGGCGGGTTGCCCGTGGTGCTGTACAACGTACCCGGGCGCACCGGATGCGACATGCTGCCGGAGACTGTGGCCGAGCTGGCGGATCATCCGAACATTGTCGGCATCAAGGAGGCCGTCGGCGACATCGGGCGCGTGAAGGCGCTGCTGGCGCTGCGCAGTTCCAGGTTCGCCGTGCTTAGTGGCGACGACGGCACGGCTGCGCGCTCGATCCAGGCCGGCATCGACGGGCTGATCTCGGTCGGCTCCAACGCGCTGCCTGGTGCGTACCGCCGGATGTGCGAGCTGGCTGCCGCCCACGACCATGACGCCACCGCATCCTGGGACGCGCGCCTGCAGCCGTACCACGATTTCTGCGGTATCGAATCCAACCCGATTCCGGTCAAGGCGCTGCTGCGCCGCATCGGCATCGGCCACGACCTGCGCCTGCCGCTGCTGCCACTGTCGGCAGCGCATCATCCGGCAGCCGATCATCTGGCCGGCGACATCGCCGCGCTTGAAGCCCTTTCCAGCCACTGACCTTCCGTCTTGGTCTGATCCAGGAGATCCACATGCGTCAATCCGTTTCCGCCGTCCGCGTGCTGTCCTTCGCGCTCATCGCCCTCACCACGGTCGTGACCACCACCGGCTGCTTCAAGCGCGGTGCCAAGGGCGACTACGCCCTGGCCCCGGAGATGCGTCCGCTGGAAGTGCCGCCGGACCTGAACCTGCCGTCCGCGTCGGGCGAGAACCAGGTGCCGAGGCTGGCCTCGACCACCGCCCCGGCTGCTGTGGCCGCTCCGGCTGCCCCGGCCGTGGGCAATACCGGTTTCACCATTCCGGGCAGCAAGGACGAGGCGTTCGCCAAGGTCGGCACCGCGCTGGAAGGCGTGCAGGGCGTGACCATCGCCAGCCGCGCCCAGCTGCTGGGCTCCTACGACGTGGCCTATGAAGGCAGTAACTTCCTGGTGCGCGTGGTGGCCGTCGATGCCGGCGCTTATGTCTCTGCGGTCGATCCGCGTGGTCTGCCGGCGACCGCCGAGGCCCCGGTGAAGCTGATTGCCGCACTGAAGGCCGCGCTGGCGAAGTAAGGAACCGCCGGCAGCTGCGGACCGGGCCACGCGCCCGGGTTCGGCCGGGCAGGGTCTGGCATTGCCGGAACAGGAAAAGGGCGCCCATGGCGCCCTTTTTCATGGCGGCGGGTGCTGGCGCCTCAGCGCTCGAGCAGCTTCAGTTTGTCCGGTTTGCCATCCCACTCACCGGCGTCCGCCGGCGGGTCCTTGCGCACGGTCAGTACCGGCCAGGCCTTGGCCAGTTCGGCATTGAGGGCGACGAAGCCCTCCTGTCCGGCGGGGACATCGTCCTCGGGGAAGATCGCGTTGACCGGGCACTCCGGCTCGCAGAGGGTGCAGTCGATGCACTCATCCGGGTCGATCACCAGGAAGTTCGGGCCTTCGTGGAAGCAATCCACGGGGCACACTTCCACGCAATCGGTGTGCTTGCACTTGATGCAGTTTTCGGTGACGACAAAGGGCATGGGCTTGGGGGTGGATCGATTCCTGAACCCGCCAATTCTAGAACAGGTTGCCCCCCGGTGTCGGCGCGGGCCTGAAAAGGGGGATCTGCCGGGCTCGAGGGCACGGCCCATTGGCGATGGGGCGGCGCCTGTGCGAGGCTGCGCGCTGCTGGCTGCCGTGGCAGCCGGACTGTCCTCCCTCCTGGAATGCCCATGTCCCCAGCTCAGCCTGCCGCCGCCGATGGTGGAGAGAACACCGCGTTCATCGTCCTGATCAGCTGCGTGGCCACCTTGGGAGGCTTCCTGTTCGGATTCGACAGTGGCGTAATCAACGGCACGGTTGATGGCCTGCGGCAGGCCTTCAACTCCAGCGAGGCGGCCCTGGGCTTCGAGGTTGCCTCGATGCTGCTGGGCTGCGCGATCGGCGCGTTTCTCGCCGGCTGGCTGGGCGACCGCCTGGGCCGACGCGGCGTGCTGATCGTGGCGGCGGTGCTGTTCCTGCTGTCGGCGCTGGGTGCGGGCGCCGCGCACGCCTCCTGGCTGTTCGTGACCGCTCGCGTGCTGGGCGGCTTCGCCGTCGGTGCGGCCAGCGTGATGTCGCCGGCCTACATCGCCGAGGTCGCTTCCGCACGCTACCGGGGCCGCCTGGCGACGGTGCAGCAGATGGCGATCATCTGCGGCCTGTTCGCCGCTTTCCTCAGCAACTACCTGCTGGCTCGTGCGGCAGGCACCTCCACCGAGCCCCTGTGGTTCGGGCAGGAGGCCTGGCGCTGGATGTTCTGGATGCAGGCGCTGCCGTCGGCGCTGTTCCTGTTGCTGCTGCTGGTGATTCCGGAAAGCCCGCGCTTCCTGGTGGTGAAGGGGCGCCAGGCGCAGGCCAGGGCGGTTCTGTCGCGGCTGTACGGCGACGCCGCGGCGGCCGCCAAACAGGCGGAGATCGAGGCCAGCCTGGACCAGGACCAGCACAAGCCGCGCTTCGGCGACCTGCTGGACAAGGGCACCGGCAGGCTTCGCCCGATCATCTGGGTGGGCATCGGCCTGGCGATGTTCCAGCAGCTGGTCGGCATCAACGTGGTGTTCTACTACGGCGCGGTCCTGTGGCAGGCCGTCGGCTTCTCGGAAAGCGATGCGCTGCTGATCAACGTTCTTTCCGGTGCGCTGAGCATCGGCGCCTGCCTGTTGACGGTGATGCTGATCGATCGGATCGGGCGCAAGCCGCTGTTGTGGGTCGGTTCGGTCGGCATGTCGGTTGCCCTGGTGCTGATGGTGGTGGCATTCGCCAGCGGCAGCCTGGTCGAAGGGCGCCTGCACCTGTCCGATGGCATGGGCCGGCTGGCGCTGGTGGCGGCCAACGTCTATGTGGTGTTCTTCAACATGTCCTGGGGCCCGGTGATGTGGGTCATGCTGGGCGAGATGTTCCCGAACCAGATCCGCGGCCCAGCGCTCGCGGTGGCCGGTGCGGCGCAGTGGACGTCGAACTTCGCCATCACCGTGACCTTCCCGCTGCTGCTGGCGGGTATCGGCCTGGCCGGTGCCTATGGCATCTACACGGTTGCAGCGATCCTCTCGATCTTCTTCGTCGTCCGCTACGTCCGCGAGACCAAGGGCAAGGAGCTGGAGCAGATGGAAGGCTGATGGCGCCGCCCTGGTTTCCAGCGCCTTCCTGTTCCGTGGCGGCGGCAGGCCAGCCGCTCCAGGACAGGCAGGGGCGGCTCGCCCCCGAGGCGACCCGCTCGACGCAACAGGCAAACCGCGGGAAACAGAAAAGCCCGCACGAGGCGGGCTTTTTCGGTTCCTGCTGTGGCGACTGGCGCTCCCTAGGGGACTCGAACCCCTGTTTTAGCCTTGAGAGGGCCACGTCCTAACCACTAGACGAAGGGAGCGTATATGTGTCGCTGCCGAGGCAGGAGCGCTAGTATATGCACCTCGATGCCATTGGGCAATCCCGAAACTTCAACCGGAAGCGCCAACATCATTTCTCCTGCTCCATCACCGTTCAGCCTGCGCGTCATCCCGCGCGACCAGCACACCATTTCCCGCAAGGACATCAGCCCGAACGCCCTGCGCGTGCTTTATCGCCTGCGCGATGCCGGCTTCGGCGCCTACCTTGTCGGCGGCGCGGTGCGCGACCTGCTGGTCAATGGCCAACCCAAGGATTTCGACGTGGCCACCGATGCCACGCCCGAACAGGTCAAACAGCTGTTCCGCAACTGCCGCCTGATCGGCCGCCGATTCCGCCTGGCCCATGTGGTGTTCGGCCGCGAGATCATCGAAGTCGCCACCTTCCGCGCCAACGTCGATGACGGCAGCGGCGACCGCGAAATGGAAAACGGCATGCTCGTGCGCGACAACGTGTACGGCAGCATCGAAGATGACGCGGTGCGCCGCGACTTCACCTGCAATGCCCTGTACTACGCGATCGAGGATTTCTCGGTGCGCGACTACGTCGGAGGTTTCGAAGACGTCCAGGCGCGCCTGATGAAGCTGATCGGCGACCCCGAACAGCGCTATCGCGAGGACCCGGTGCGCATGCTGCGCGCGGTGCGCCTGGCGGCCAAGCTCGGCTTCCAGATCGAAGAGGGCACCGCCGCGCCGATCCCGCACCTGGCAGGCCTGCTGAACGAAGCCGCGCCCGCGCGGCTGTTCGAGGAAGTGCTGAAGCTGTTCCTGTCCGGCCACGGTGTTGCCAGTTTCGAAGGCCTGGAGCGCTACGGCCTGCTCGACGTCCTGTTCCCTGAAAGTGGCAGGGCGCTGAAGGCGAACCGCACCGGTGCACTGCGCCGCATGCTGGTCGAGGGCCTGGCCAATACCGATGCGCGCGTGGCCAACGATGAGCCTGTCTCGCCCGCGTTCCTGTTCGCGCTGCTGCTGTGGCCGGCGTTCTGCCGGGCGCAGGCCACCCTGCTCAAGCAGGGCGTGGCGCCGGAAGAAGCGCAGCGTCGTGCTGCCGACCGCGTGACGGTGCAGCAGCTGAGCACCATCGCGCTGCCGCGCCGTTTCTCGCTGCCGATGCAGGAGATCTGGCTGTTGCAGTCGCGTTTCGGCTCGCGCCAGCGCAAGCGCGTGTTCCGCACGCTCACCCACCCGCGCTTCCGTGCAGCGTTCGATTTCCTGACGCTGCGCCAGGTCGCGTCGGCCGAACACGAGGCAGATGTGGCGTTCTGGCGTGAGGCGCAGGTGCAACCGGGCCGCGAGCTGGAATCGGCGCTGGATGCGATGCATGCCGAACCGGGCGACGAGGAAGAGGGCGCACCGCGCAAGCGCCGGCGCCGCCGTCGGCGCTCCGGTGCCACGGCCGGCAGCGCTGGCGAGTAAGCCATGACGCTGACCTGGATCGGCCTGGGCGCCAATCTTGGCGACGCGGCCGCGACCGTCCGTGCGGCGATTGCCGCACTGGACGCGCTTCCTGACACGCGGCGCTGCCAGGCGTCGCGCCTGTATGCCACGCCGGCCTGGGGCAACGAGGATCAGCCGCCGTTCGTCAACGCGGTGGCGTCGGTGGAAACGCGCCTGCCGGCCTCCGGATTGCTGCGGGCGATGCTGGAGCTGGAGCGGCATTTCGGTCGCGTGCGCGATCCAGCCGTGCACTGGGGACCGCGGGCACTGGATCTGGACCTGCTGCTGTATGGCGCGCAGGTACTGGATGAACCGGGTCTGCAGGTGCCGCATCCCTACCTGCACGAGCGTGCCTTCGTGTTGGTGCCGCTGGCCGAGATCGCGCCGGATCTGGCCATTCCCGGCCATGGTCGCGTGCGGGATGCAGTGATGCGGGTGGATGCCTGCGGGATTGCGCCGATAGGGTGATAATGCCCGGGTTATCTCCCCCGGTTATCAGCACATGAGCACCCACGCAGACAGCAAGCCCTGGACCGTTCCCGCCTTGGCCGAGGCCAAGCGGAATGGCCAGAAGCTGGTCATGTTGACCGCCTACGACGCTGGCTTCGCCCGCACCTTCGACGCCAACGGCGTCGACCTGATCCTGATCGGTGATTCGCTGGGCATGGTCGTGCAGGGGCACGATTCCACCCTGCCGGTGACCGTGGCCGACATGGTCTATCACACCCGCGCCGTGGCCCGCGTGCTGCAGCGCGCGCTGCTGGTTGCCGATCTGCCGTTCGGTGCCGATGCAACCCCGGAACGCGCGCTCGATGCGTCGCTGCAGCTGCTGCAGGCAGGCGCGGAGATGGTCAAGATCGAGGGGGCCGGCTTCAAGGTCGATATCGTCCGTTACCTGGTCGAACGCGAGATTCCGGTCTGCTCGCATCTGGGCCTGACCCCGCAGTCGGTGCTGCGCCTGGGCGGGTTCAAGATCCAGGGCCGTGGCGATGCGGCCCGGCAGCTGGTGGAGGACGCCAGGGCCGTGGCCGACGCGGGCGCCAGCATCATCGTGCTGGAATGCGTGCCGACCCCGGTCGCGGCCGAGGTCACCGCTGCAGTGCCGGTGCCCACCATCGGCATCGGTGCCGGTCCGCAGTGCGATGGCCAGGTGCTGGTCCTGCATGACTTCCTGGGCCTGGACAGCGGCCATCGCCGACCGAAATTCGTCAAGGATTTCCTTGCCGAAGGGGGCTCGGTGGCCGGAGCCACCCGCGCCTACGCCGACGCCGTGCGTGACGGCAGCTTCCCCGACGAACAGCACGCTTACGCCCAATGATCCAGACCTTCAATGAGCTCGGCGCGTTGCGCGGGCAGATCGCCCAGTGGAAGCGCGAAGGCCTGCGCGTCGCGCTGGTGCCGACCATGGGCAACCTGCACGGTGGCCATCACGCGCTGGTGAGCCTGGCCCGCCAGTACGCCGACAGGGTGGTGGCCAGCATCTTCGTCAATCCGACCCAGTTCGGGCCCAACGAGGATTTCAGCCGGTATCCGCGCACGCCCGAGGCCGACGTCGCGGGGCTGGAGCAGGTCGGCTGCGATGCGGTGTGGCTGCCGAGCGTCGAGGCGATGTATCCGCTGGGCGTGGACAAGACCACGCGCATGCACGCGCCCGGCATCAGCGAGGTGCTGGAAGGTGCCAGCCGTCCGGGCCATTTCGATGGCGTCTGCACGGTGGTCGCCCGCCTGTTCCTGCAGGTGCAGCCGGACGTGGCTGTGTTCGGCCGCAAGGACTACCAGCAACTGGCGGTGATCCGCCAGATGGTGGCCGAGCTGTCGTTCCCGGTCCAGATCGTCGGTGCGGAGATCGTCCGTGATGACGATGGGCTGGCCAAGAGTTCGCGCAACCAGTATCTGAGCCCGGAACAGCGCCCCGTCGCGACGACCCTTCATCGGACCCTGCTGGCCATGCGCGAAGGCTATGTGGCTGGCCAGCCGCGCGAGCGCATCGAGGCCGATGCCACCGCCGCGCTGCAGGCGGCTGGTTTCCAGGTCGACTACGCCGTGCTGCGCACGCCCGAGCTGGCCGAGCCGGCATTCGAGGGTGGCGGCCGGGTGGCGCTGATCGCCGCGCGGCTGGGCACGACCCGGCTGATCGACAACCTGGAGTTCTGAGTTCCGCTGTGATGGCGCCGCCGGGCATGGCCCGGCGCTACCTGAACGGTTTGCCGGTCGTGATGCCCCGCGTTGTGCGGGTGCTAGAATCCACGCTTTCCTCTGCGTTGTACCGTGCCATGCACCTGTCCCTGCTCAAGACCAAGATCCACCGCGCCACCGTCACCCACTCCGAGCTGAACTACGAAGGCTCGATCGCCATCGATGACAACCTGCTGGCTGCCACCGGCATCCGCGAGTTCGAGCAGGTCCACATCTGGGACGTGACCAACGGTGCGCGCTTCTCGACCTATGCGATCCGCGCCGAAGCCGGCAGCGGCATCGTCTCGCTCAATGGTGGCGCCGCGCGCCACGTGCAGGTCGGCGACATCATCATCATCGCCGCCTTCGCCAGCATGACCGAGCAGGAAGCGGACAGCTTCAAGCCGAAGCTGGTGTACGTGGATGGCAGCAACCAGATCACCCACACCAACGACACGATCCCGACCCAGGCCGCATGACAACGAACAACGGATTCGACTCGCTGCATTCCCACGCCCAGCGCCTGAAGGGCGCAAGCATCCCCAGCCTGCTCGCCGCCGAACCTGGCCGTGTGCAGGAGCTGGCGCTGCGGGTCGGTCCGTTGTACGTGAACTTTGCCCGGCAGAAGTACGACGCCGCGGCGCTGCAGGCGCTGCTGGCGCTGGCAGCAGAACGCGATGTCGGGGGCGCCATCAACCGCCTGATGCGCGGCGAGCAGGTCAACCTGACCGAAGGCCGCGCGGCGCTGCACACGGCGCTGCGTGGTGACGTGGTCGACGCGCCGGTGGCCGCCGATGCCCATGCCACTGCACGCGAAATCCGTCAGCGCATGGGAGTCCTCGTGCGTGCGCTGGAAGACAGCGGCGTGACCGACGTGGTGAGCGTCGGCATCGGGGGATCCGATCTTGGCCCGCGGCTGGTCGCCGATGCGTTGCGCCCGGTCAGCGGCGCGCGCCTGCGCGTGCATTTCGTATCGAACGTGGACGGCGCGGCCATGCAGCGCACGCTGGCCACGCTTGACCCGGCGCGCACCGCCGGCATCCTGATCTCCAAGACCTTCGGCACCCAGGAAACCCTGCTCAACGGCCAGATCCTGCACGACTGGCTGGGTGGCAGTGAGCGCCTGTATGCCGTCAGCGCCAATCCCGAGCGCGCAGCGAAGGCCTTCGCCATCGCCGCAGAGCGCGTGCTGCCGATGTGGGACTGGGTCGGTGGCCGTTACTCGCTGTGGTCGGCGGTCGGCTTCCCGATTGCGCTGGCGATCGGCTTCGAGCGTTTCGAACAGCTGCTGGAGGGTGCGGCGCAGATGGACGCGCACGCACTGGATGCACCGCTGGAGCGCAATCTGCCGGTGCTGCATGGCCTGACCGACATCTGGAACCGCAACCTGCTGGGCTGCGCCACCCATGCGGTGATGACCTACGACCAGCGCCTGGCGTTGCTGCCGGCCTACCTGCAGCAGCTGGTGATGGAAAGCCTGGGCAAGCGCGTGCAGCGTGACGGCCGGCCGGTGACCACCGATACCGTGCCGGTGTGGTGGGGCGGTGCGGGCACCGATGTGCAGCACAGTTTCTTCCAGGCGCTGCACCAGGGCACCAGCATCGTCCCGGCTGACTTCATCGGCTGTGTGCACAACGACGATCCCTATACCGTCAATCATCAGGCGCTGCTGGCCAACCTGCTGGCGCAGACCGAAGCGCTGGCCAACGGTCAGGGCAGCGACGATCCGCACCGCGACTACCCGGGCGGTCGTCCGAGTACGCTGATCCTGCTCGATGCACTGACGCCGCAGGCGCTGGGTGCGCTGATCGCCATGTACGAGCACGCGGTGTACGTGCAGTCGGTGATCTGGAACATCAACGCTTTCGACCAGTTCGGGGTCGAGCTGGGCAAGCAGCTGGCCAACCAGTTGCTGCCGGCATTGCAGGGCGAGGGCGTGGCGATCGCCGACCCGATGACCCGCGAGATCCTGGCGCAGCTGAAGGGCTGAGCCAGGTCGGGGATGTGTCGCCGGGCATTGGCCCGGCGTGCCGGGCTCAACGGCTCGGATCGCGTTCCGGGCTTGGCCGCTTGGCCAGTTTGCGCTGCAGCGACCGTCGGTGCATGCCGAGCAGGCGGGCGGCAGCGGACACGTTGCCGCCCGTCTCGTGCATCGCCTGCTGGATGTGTTCCCACTGCAGGCGACTGATCGGCGTCATCGCGTCGGGGACTTCCATCTCGCCGTCGTCGGCCGGGCCGTCGTCCTCTTCGCCCAGCGCGCGCAGGATCATCGGTACCGTTGCCGGCTTGGGCAGATAATCGTCTGCGCCCAGCTTGATGGCTTCCACGGCGGTGGCGATGCTGGCATAACCGGTGACCAGCAGGATCCGCATGTCCGCACGCAGGGCACGCAGGGGCTGGATCAGGGCCAGGCCGGAATCACTGCCGAGCTTGAGGTCGATCAGCGCGAAGGCCGGTGGATGCTGGCGGGCCAGCATCAGCGCAGTGGCCGCGTCCTGCGCGGTCTGCGTTTCCAGTCCCTTGCGCGCCAGGCTGCGCTGCAGGGTGCGCAGGTACAGCTCGTCGTCGTCGACCAGCAGGCCCTGGGTGGAGTGGTGCAGGCTCATGGGGTGTCCTCGCGTGGGGCCAGCGGCAGGCGGAAGCCGACGCGACTGCCGGCCCCCTGGGCCGGGCGCATCCACATCTCGCCGTCGAGGCGTTCGATGGTGGCATGGGACAGGGCCAGGCCGACGCCCATGCCCTCGCTCTTGCTGCTGCCGAACAGCGTGCCCGGCAGCACGGCGGCGCGGGCATCGAAGCCGTGGCCGTAGTCGCGGACTTCGCCGATCAGGTCGTCGCCGTCGATGCGCAGGCTCAGGTCCACGCGCGGGCGCCCGGCCTGCTCTCCGGCATCGGCCGCGTTGTTGAGCAGGACCATCAGCAGGTGGCCCACGCCGGGGTCCAGCGGCAGCCGCAGCGGCGCATCGTCGTTGCGGTGCAGGTCGATGGTCGGCCGCACCAGCCGCCATTGTTCCAGCACCTGCTGGGCGCTGGAGCGGCTGCGTCCGGGCATATCGGCCGATGCCGGCGCGGCCAGTGCCAGCACCCGTTCGCGGCACTGCACGAGCAGTTCGCGCAGGGTTTCCATGTCCTCGCGTACTTCCGGCTCCTCGCTGCGCTCGGCAACGTCGTCGGCCAGCAGGGTCATGGTCGCCAGCGGCGTGTTCAGTTCATGCGCCACCGAGGCGGCGTGGGTGGCCAGGGCGACAATGCCCTCGTTGCGGGCGAAGCGTTCACGCAGTGCCGAGAGCTCCAGTTCCCGTTGCCGCAGGGCCAGGGCCAGGCGCGTGGAGAACGTCAGCACGACAGTGGCGGAGATCAGGAAATTGGCGACCACGCCCCAGCGGTTCAGGTCCTGCGCACGGAAGTAGCCGTCCGGCAGCGGCTGGCCGAACAGTCCGCTGGCGGCGTAGCCGAGCAGGCAGGCCAGGGCCACCGCCAACGCCCAGCGCAGGGGCAGGGCGAAGGCGGCCAACGCAATCAGGATCAGGAACAGGGAGCTGAACGGATTGGCCATGCCGCCGCTCCAGCTGATCATCCAGGTCAGGATGATCACGTCCACCAGGATGTGGCCGAAGGCTGTCAGTGGCGCGGTATCGGCCCCTTCCGGCCGCAGCTGGGTGTAGACATTGAACAGCGCGAGCACGGCGACGCCGGCCCACAGCGGCAGTGGCGGCAGCGGCAGGCCCAGCACCCAGGTGGCGACCAGGATGGTGGCGGCCTGGCCGGCCACGGCCAGCCATCGCAGGCTGCACAGGGTGCGGAGAAACGGGGCGTCGGGACCAGTCATTCGCGCCCATCGTATGCGTTCGCGGGCGGGTGTGCCTGCGACAATCGGCCGCAGCCGTGCCGGCGGCTGAATGCGAGTCACCCGGAAACCGGAGGCGGGCGCTAGAATGCCCGCATGCACGACGCCGTTACCCGCCCGACCCCGCCTTCCGAGCCCACCGCCTGGTCCCGTCGCCAGACCCACGCCGTCCAGATCGGCGGAGTCACCGTCGGCGGCGGCAGGCCGGTGGTGGTGCAGTCGATGACGAATACCGACACCTCCGACGTGGCTTCCAGCGTGAAGCAGGTCGCCGAGCTCTGGCGCGCCGGTTCGGAAATGGTGCGCTTGACCGTCAACACCGTCGAGGCCGCGGCCGCGATCCCGCGCATCGTCGACAAGCTGGCGATGATGGGCATCGACGTGCCGCTGATCGGTGATTTCCACTACAACGGCCATCAGTTGCTGACTGCCGAACCGGCGTGTGCCGAAGCACTGGCCAAGTACCGCATCAATCCGGGCAATGTGGGCTTCGGCAAGAAGAAGGACCTGCAGTTCGCGCAGTTGATCGAGTTCGCCATCCGCTACAACAAGCCGGTGCGCATCGGCGCCAACTGGGGCTCGCTGGACCAGGCGCTGGCGGCCAGGCTGATGGATGAGAACAACGAGCGCGAGCAGCCCTGGGACGCCGGACGTGTCCTGCGCGAGGCACTGATCCGGTCAGCGCTGGATTCGGCCGAACAGGCCGTGGAGCTGGGCCTGCCGCGCGACCGCATCGTGCTGTCGGCCAAGGTCAGTGGCGTGCAGGAGCTGATCGCGGTCTACCGTGACCTGGCACAGCGTTCGGAGTTCGCGCTGCATCTGGGCCTGACCGAAGCCGGCATCGGCAGCAAGGGCATCGTTGCGTCGGCAGCGGCGCTGAGCGTGCTGCTGCAGGAAGGTATCGGCGACACCATCCGCATCTCGCTGACGCCCGAGCCGGGCCAGTCGCGGACGCAGGAAGTGATCGTCGCCCAGGAGCTGCTGCAGACCACCGGCCAGCGCGCGTTCACGCCGCTGGTGACGGCCTGCCCGGGATGCGGCCGCACCACCTCCGAGTTCTTCCAGGAGCTGGCCAAGGTGGTGCAGAACCACGTGCGCGAGAAGATGCCGCTGTGGAAAGTGCAGCACCCGGGGGCGGAAAACATGACCCTGGCGGTGATGGGCTGCGTGGTCAACGGCCCGGGAGAATCGCGGCACGCCAACATCGGCATCTCGCTGCCGGGAACCGGGGAGGCGCCGTCGGCGCCGGTGTTCGTCGATGGCGAGAAGAAGGTGACCCTGCGTGGCGAGAACATCGCCCAGGAATTCGTCGCCCTGATCGACGACTACGTCGAACGAACCTATGTCCGAAGCGCAGGATAAGCCCGCGATCCTTGCCGCGCCGGAGCCGGCCTCCGGCTTCCGTCACTGGATGGCGCGTAATGCGTGGCGCCTGGTCCTGCTGTTCGCCGGCGTGCTGTTGCCGCTGGCCGGCTTCGTCGCGCTGGCCGACGAGGTGCATGAGTTTGAATCGTTCCATTTCGACGCGCCGCTGCTGTGGCAGATGCACGGCCTGCATTCGCCGTGGCTGGACCGGTTCTTCGTGCTGCTGTCCCGGCTGGGTTACGAGTGGTTCCTGATTCCCGCCGATGTGCTGATCGTCGCGGCACTGCTGGGCTACCGCCGCTGGCGCGAGGCCACCTTCGTGGCTGTCAGTTTCCTCGGATCGGCACTGTTGAACATGGGCAGCAAGCGGTTCTTCCAGCGGGACCGCCCCAGCCTGTGGGAGTCCATCGCACCGGAATCGACGTTCAGTTTCCCCAGCGGCCACGCCATGGGGTCGATGACCCTGGCGGCAACCCTGGTACTTCTGGCCTGGAATACCCGCTGGCGCTGGCCGGTGCTGGTGCTGGCCCCTGCGTTCAGCTTGCTGGTCAGCGTGTCCCGGGTCTATCTCGGGGTCCATTACCCGTCGGATATCCTGGCCGGATGGTGTGCAGCACTGGTTTGGGTGGTAGGGTGCTACCTGGTCATGTTCAGTCGTCGGCATCCCTGGCGACGCCGCGATTCGCCGCCATCGACGGCCAGCGAAGCATCAACACAGGGGGAGTGACGTGGATGGCTCTTCGCGGGCGTCTACGTGATAGATGAGCTGTTTCGTTGCAGTGGGTTCTGCAAGACAGGGGGTAAGCACAATGCGTGAGACTGTGATCAACCCGGCACTCTTGCCCGGTATGCACTTCGACCGCGCTTGCGAGGGTTCGGCACCCTGCCTAGCTTGACCCGCAATGGCCGCATTCGAAGAGGTACGTGAATGACGATTCGAGTCTACCTGGTGGACGACCACGCACTGGTCCGCACCGGGATGAAGATGATCCTGTCGGGTGAGACCGACATCGAGGTGGTGGGCGAGGCCGAGACCGGCGAGGACGCGCTGCGCGAGATCCGCCAGCTGCAGCCGGACGTGGTGCTGTGCGACCTGCACCTGCCGGGTGTCAGCGGCATGGAAGTGACCGAGCGCATCGTGCGCGGCCATCGCAGCACGCGCGTGGTGATCGTGTCCGTCCTGGAGGATGGCCCGCTGCCGAAGCGGCTGCTGGAAGCCGGCGCGGCCGGGTACATCGGCAAGGGCTGCGACGCCCAGGAACTGCTGCGCGCGGTGCGCGACGTGGCAGGCGGGCGCCGCTACCTGGGCACCAGCATCGCGCAGAATCTGGCGCTGTCGACGGTGGAGGGGAATGGTTCGCCGTTCGACACCCTGTCTCCGCGCGAGCTGGAAGTGGCGCTGCTGCTGACCCAGGGATTGCGCCAGGAAGACATCGCGCGCCGCCTCAGCCTCAGCGCCAAGACCGTCAACACGCACAAGGCGCGCCTGTTCGAGAAGATGGGTATCCACGACAACATCGCGCTGGCGCGTATGGCCAGCCAGTACGGGCTGGTGGATCCGGCACGGCCGCTGTGAGGGTTTCAGCCAACGGCTGAGGTGCGTCGCGCGCCCGGAATCTGTCTTCCAGTTCCGGCCCGCGGTCGCGGGGCCAAGCGTCGGCCCCGCGCTCACCCATCGGGCGCTCAGGTGCCGCGCACGCGCTTGACGATGGCCGCCGCCTGCGCGGCGCTGGCGCGCACCTTGTCCCAGTCGCCGTCCGCAATCCAGTTGCCGGGCACCATCCATGAGCCACCGATGCAGACGACGTTCTTCTGCTCGAGGTACTCGGCGGCGGTGTTTTCCGTGATGCCGCCGGTCGGGCACAGCTTCAGATCGGCAATTGGACCGGCCACGCCCTTGATCATCGCCAGGCCGCCGACCGCCGTGGCCGGGAACAGCTTGCATACCCGGAATCCGCGCGCATGCAGCGACAGCAGCTCGGTCGGCGTCGCCGCACCGGGCACCACCGGCAGCGGCGCAGCGGCCAGCGCATCGGCCAGCGCGGGCGGCGTACCCGGGGTCACCAGGAAGTCCGCGCCGGCATCAATCGACTGCTGCATCTGCTCAACGGTCAGCACCGTACCGGCACCCACCACCACGTCCGGCAGTTCGCGCTTGAGCATGGCCAGCGCCTCCATCGCCACCGGCGTGCGCAACGTCAGCTCGATCGCCGGCAGACCGCCTTCCAGCAGCGCCGCACTCACCGCACGGGCCTGGTCCAGCGTATGAATCGTCACCACCGGCAGGATGCCCGCCGCATGCAACAGCTCCGCCGCCTTCAGCTGATGTTGTTCGATACCCATAGCTCTGCTTCTGCCTTTGCTTCCGAATTTGATTTTCAGTGATCACTTCGCGGCGTTGATGCGCTGGAAAGTGTGACGCCGCCACCAGCACACTCGCCGCCGCAACACACCCGCAGCGCTCTTCAACCCTCAGGCGTCCTTCGCCTCATGCGGCGCTGCCGCAGCCGCCGCATCGTGTCCCAGTTCGTACTCGGCGTCGTAATCCCACGGCCCGCCATCGGCCGCTGCCGGCCCGCACGAAATCGAAATGGCGCCCTGATCGGCCGGCCCGACCACACGACGGTTGATCGCGAACAGGTTGCGGCCCAGATCATTCGCCGCGGGCGCGGTGTTCGGAGCCTGCGTGCGTGCGGCCCATTCCGCAGCGTCCACGAGGACCTCCAGCGTGCCCGCCTCGCCATCCAGGCGGATGATGTCGCCTTCGCGGACTTTCGCCAGCGGACCCCCACGCGCGGCTTCCGGCGTGACATGGATCGCCGCCGGGATCTTGCCCGACGCCCCGGACAGCCGGCCATCGGTGACCAGCGCAACGCGTCGGCCCTGGTTCTGCAGAAGGCCCAGCAGCGGCGCCAGCGAATGCAGCTCCGGCATGCCGTTCGCGCGCGGGCCCTGGTAGCGCACCACCGCCACGAAATCCTGGGGAAGCAGCCCGGCAGCATGCAGCTTGTTGAGCACCTGGGGCGCA
The DNA here is from genome assembly GCF_056760395.1 of Stenotrophomonas sp. STEN009. Classification (NCBI taxonomy): domain Bacteria; kingdom Pseudomonadati; phylum Pseudomonadota; class Gammaproteobacteria; order Lysobacterales; family Lysobacteraceae; genus Stenotrophomonas; species Stenotrophomonas sp. STEN009. The sequence continues at coordinate 118,888 of NZ_JBRRES010000006.1, forward strand.
TCAACGACAACGGCCGGTGCTTCGATCGAACGGTATTGCGGCTTCACCGCCGACAGTTTGATCAACGACCGGCCCAGGTTGCCGCGCAGCAGGCGCAGGCCACCCTGGCTCTCGAACGGAGCGTCGACGCCGCGCACCACCTCCTCGTCGGCACTGCGCTCCAGCCCGGGCAGATAGACCAGGGTGCCGTCACGTAGCTGCGGTTCGCGGGCGTAATCGGCCATGCCGCCGCGCGCCACACTGACCAGGTCGCCGTGCATCAGCCCGGCCCTGATCAATTCTCCGAACACGAAAGCCGGGCCGCCGGCCGCCGCGAAGCGGTTCACGTCGGCGTCGCCGTTCGGATAGACGCGGGCCAGCAGGGGAATCAGCTGCGACAGCTCGTCGAAGTCGTCCCAGGTCAGCACGATGCCGGCGGCACGTGCGACCGCGATCCAGTGGATGGTGTGGTTGGTCGAGCCGCCGGTGGCCATCAGGGCGATGACGGCGTTGATGATCGCGCGCTCGTCGATGATCCGGCCGAGCGGACGGAAATCCTCGCCCAGCGCGGTGATCTCCAGCGCACGCTCGGTGGCCTCGCGGGTGAGCGCATCGCGCAGCGCAGTGCCCGGGTTGACGAAGGATGCGCCTGGCAGCTGCACGCCCATCGCTTCCAGCAGTACCTGGTTGGAGTTGGCGGTACCGTAGAAGGTGCAGGTGCCTGCGCCATGGTAGGAGGCCGACTCGGCCTCCAGCAGTTCTTCGCGGGTGGCTTCGCCGGCCGCATAGCGTTCGCGCACCTCGGCCTTCTGCTTGTTCGGAATGCCCGGTGTCATCGGGCCGGCCGGAATGAACACCGCCGGCAGGTGGCCGAACGCGAGCGCGCCGATCAGCAGGCCGGGCACGATCTTGTCGCACACGCCAAGGTAGACCGTGGTATCGAACATGTCATGGCTGAGGCCGATCGCGGTGGCCTGCGCGATCACATCGCGCGAGAACAGCGACAGTTCCATGCCGCCGCGGCCCTGGGTGACGCCGTCGCACATCGCCGGCACACCGCCGGCCACCTGCGCGGTGGCGCCCAGTTCACGGGCGATCCCGCGGATCTGCTCCGGATAGGTCTCGAACGGCTGGTGGGCCGACAACATGTCGTTATAGGCGGTGATGATGCCCAGGTTCGGCGTCACCCCGCCGCGCAGGCGGCTCTTGTCGGTGCCGCCGCAGGCAGCGAAACCATGGGCGAGATTGCCGCAGCTCAGGCGGCTGCGGAAGGGGCCTTCGCGCAGGGCGGCGTCGACAGCGGCCAGGTAGGCCGCGCGCGAGGCAGCGCTGCGACGGATGACGCGGTCGGTGATGGCTTGCAGTTGCGGATGGAGGCTCATTGGCTACCGGCGTTCGAGGTGGCGAGAGGTGGGCGGCGGCGATATGCCGCCACCGACATCAATCTGCCCAGTGGACGCGCAGGCGCGCGCCTTCCAGGTGGATTGCGTTGAGGATCGGGTACTGCTGGGCATTGTTGCTGTCCAGCGCCTGCCGCAGCACCTGCAGCTTCTGCTTGCCGCGCAGCAGCAGCAGGCGCTGGCGGCACTGGCGCAGGCCGTGCGGGGTCAGCGTGATCCGCAGCGGCCACTGGTTGGCGCCCGGGCAGCCGGTCGCATCCAGTGCGGCATAGGGCAGGGGGCTTTCCAGCGCGCGGGCCAGGTCCTTCGAGCCGGGGAACAACGAGGCCGTGTGGCCATCATTGCCCATGCCGAGCGCGACCAGGCTGGGCGGCTGGCTGTGCTGTGCCTGCAGATTGGCGGTGTACACGCATTCCGGAAGCGGCTTGCCGATGCGCACCAGCGGGTCGAAATGTGCACCTTCGGCGCGCTTGAGCAGGTGCTCGCGTACCAGCCAGGCATTGCTGTCGCGATCCTGCGGCGACAGCCAGCGCTCATCGGCCAGGCTCACTTCCACGCGGTCCCAGTGCACTTCCATTTCTGCCAGCGCCTGGTACACCGGCGCCGGCGTGGTGCCACCGGACAGCAGGATGCGTGCGCGGCCGACTTCGTTGATGTCACGGTTGATGGTCTGTGCCATTTCGGTGGCCACCGCTTCGATCCAGCCATCGGCATCGCCGTGACTGACAAAATCGATGCGGTCGTCCTGGAAGACAGGGCTCATGCGGCAACTCCCGGAGCGTCACGTTCGGCATCGGCTGCATAGGCGGCAGCGCCCAGCAGGCCGGGGCAGGGGTGCATGATCGCCAGCGAAGGCACCCGCGCCATGATCGAGGAAAACCGGCCCTTGTGCTCGAAGCGCTGGCGGAAGCCGGAGTGCTGCAGCGAATCCAGCATTTTGGGCACCAGGCCGCCGGTCAGGAACACGCCATCCCAGGCACCCTGGATCAGCACCAGGTCGCCGGCGATGGCGCCGAACACTGCGCAGAACACATCCACGGTGCGCATCGCCTGCGGATCGCCGAGCGCGGCACGGGCGGTGACGTCGGCCGGCTGCAGATGGCCCGGGTCGACACCGGCCATCTCACAGACCGCACGATGGATGTTGACCAGGCCGGGACCGCAGATGAGACGCTCGTTGGACACGCGGCCGAACTGCTCGGACAGGATCTCCAGGATCCGCACTTCTTCCGGCGTGCCCGGCGGGAAGCTGACGTGACCGCCTTCGGTTTCCAGCGGGTAGCTGCGGCCGTGGCGCACCACCAAGCCACCGACGCCGAGGCCCGTGCCAGGGCCGATCACTCCGTAGTTGCGTGGCTGGCCCGGTGCGGCTGGCGTCCAGTGCGCACCGCCGATCTGCACCACGTCCTGCGGTTGCAGCAGGGCGACGGCCATCGCCTGTGCGGCGAAGTCGTTGATCAGGTGCAGCTCGTCGAAGCCGAGCATCGCTGCGGTGCGGCTGCGCGAGATCACCCACGGATGGTTGGTGATGCGTGCCTCGTCGCCATCGACGCGGCCGGCCACCGCAAACACGCCGCGGCGCGCGCTGGCCCCGGCCTGCTCAAGGTAGTGGCGGGCGGCATCGCCCAGCGACGGGAACTCGGCGACTGCGAACTCGCGGATGCTGTCCTTCTGCAGGGGCGCATCCAGCGAAGTGTCGGCCAGTGCGAAGCGGGCATTGGTGCCGCCGATGTCGGCGACCAGAACCGGCTGCGAGCTGCCACTCATGCCGAAGCTCCGGTGTCCGGCGCATCCACGCCCTGTGGCAGGAAGCCGGTGGCATCGGCCGGACCCCACTGGCCTGCAGGGTAAGGCTGGAGCGGCAGGCCGGCTGCCTTCCAGGCATCGGCGACGCTGTCGATCCACGCCCAGGCGGCGCGCACTTCGTCGTCGCGCACGAACAGCGCATGGTTGCCGTTGAAGGCGTCCAGGAACAGGCGCTCGTAAGCGATGCGGCGGTGCAGTCCCGTCGGCACCGACAGCTCCAGTTCCAGCGGATGCAGTTCCAGCGCGCCCCATTCCGGACCGGCCAGGCTGCTCATCAGGCCCAGCTCGATGTTTTCCTGCGGCTGCAGCTGGAACACCAGGCGATTGGGTGCGGCCTGCGCGCGCTGCGGGCGCTCGAACAGCCAATGGGTGACCGGCTTGAGGGTCACCACCACGCGGGTGGTGCGCTCGGGCAGGCGCTTGCCGGTGACCAGATGGAAGGGAACGCCGGACCAGCGCCAGTTGTCGATGTGCGCGGTGACGCCGGCAAAGGTTTCCACGTCGCTGCCTTCCGGCGGCTGGTAGGCCTGTGCCGGCTGGCCGTTGATGGTGCCGGCGGTATAGCGGCCGCGCACGCTGTCGCGGGCCGCATGCTGGGCGTCGAGGGGGCGCAGGGCGCGCAGCACCTTGACCTTCTCGTCGCGGATGCGGTCGGCTTCGAGCGAAGCCGGCGGTTCCATCGCCACCAGGCACAGCAGCTGCAGGATATGGCTCTGCACCATGTCACGCAGGGCGCCGGAGCGTGCGTAGTACGCGTCGCGGCCGTCCACGCCTTCGCTCTCTGCGACCAGGATGTGCACCGACTCGATGTAGTTGCGGTTCCACACCGCCTCCAGCAGGGTGTTGCCGAAGCGCAGGGCGATCAGGTTCTGCACCGCAGCCTTGCCCAGATAGTGATCCAGGCGGAACACGCGGTCTTCGTCGATCCACTGGCCGATGGTGCTGATGATCTCTTCGGCACTTTCGCTGTCGCTGCCGATCGGCTTCTCCAGCATCAGCCGGGCCGGTGCGGCAAGGGCGCCCCCCTTGGCCAGGCCTTCGCAGGTGGAGATGTACAGGCCCGGCGGAATGGCCAGGTAGCTCACGCACCGGCGGTCCACCAGGTCGGAGACGGCGGCGGCGACCGAGTCGACATCGCGCAGGTCCACCGAGCGGTAGTCGATGCGGCGCAGCAGCGCGGCGATGTCGTCCTGCGAGGCCATCGGCATGGCCTGCTGCAGGCGCGGGCGCAGGATGTCATGGAAGGCCTCGGTGTCATGGCCGGACAGGGCCAGCGCACGGATGCGGAAATCCTCCGGCAGCAGACCATCGCCAAGCAGGCGCAGCAGCGAAGGGAACAGATAGCGCTGGGCCAGATCACCTGTGGCACCGAACAGGAAGAGGGTGTCGTGCATCGCTCGAGTTTCAGATCCGGGTGACATCGTTGTCAATCGCTTCATGGCTGGGTTCGGGGGACATCCGCGCAACTGCCTGTCCGAGGTTCGCGGAACGCGATCTGCAGGGGATACCGGCAGGCCGTTCCATGCGAAACCACCGCACCGGCGAACGTTCCATTGTCCGCCGACGCAGGTCGGTGCGCACCGACCATCGGATAGTGCCACGTGAAAACGTTTACATGGCAGAATGGGCAACTGTATTCGATTGCAGTGCTCGCCGTCATGCGGCAGTCGCGCAATCATTGCTGCCATCGGGAGGGCCGAGGCAGTCCCAAAAGACAGCCCGGCGTCGGGCAGACCGGATCAGGTGATATGGCAAAAGTGCAGTTGCAGGGTGTGCGCAAGGTCTACGACAACGGCCAGGTTGCGGTGAAGGACGCCACTTTCGAGGTCGCCGATGGCGAACTGATGGTGCTGGTCGGTCCTTCCGGCTGTGGTAAGTCGACCCTGCTGCGGATGGTGGCAGGCCTGGAGGAGATCAGCGGTGGCACGCTGAGCATCGGTGACCGCGTGGTCAACGATGTGGCACCGAAGGATCGCGACATCGCCATGGTGTTCCAGAGTTATGCGCTTTACCCGCACATGACCGTGGCCGAGAACCTGGCGTTCGGCCTGAAGCTGCGTGGCCACGACAAGGCCACCATCGACAGGCGGATTGCCGAAGCGGCGCAGACGCTTGGCTTGACCGAGATGATGGACAAGCTGCCCAAGGCGATGTCAGGTGGCCAGCGCCAGCGTGTTGCGCTGGGGCGCGCGCTGGTGCGCGAACCTGCGGTGTTCCTGCTCGACGAGCCGCTGTCCAATCTCGATGCCAAGCTGCGCCACAGCGTGCGTACCGAGATCGCGCAGCTGCACCGCAAGCTGGGTACGACCATGATCTATGTCACGCACGACCAGGTCGAAGCGATGACGCTGGGCCAGCGCATCGTGGTGCTCAAGGACGGCATCATCCAGCAGATCGATACGCCGATGGCGCTGTATGACCGCCCGGCCAACCTGTTCGTGGCCGGTTTCCTCGGCAGCCCGGCGATGAACGTGCTGCGCGGGACATTGCAGGGCGATGCGGGCGGCGTGACGGTGGTCGAGGGTGAGTGGCGCGCGCCGCTGGGCCAGGCCACGATCGACCCCGCATGGCTGCAGAAGCCGATCAACGTCGGCGTGCGCCCGGAGCACCTGCAGCCGGCGACGGGAGATGACGCGCATGCGTTCACTGCGCGCATCGAGGGCATCGAGCCGGTCGGCAACGAGATCTTCGTCAACCTCAGCAGCGGCCAGCATGCACTGACCATGCGGGTGGCGCCGCAGGCGCTGCCGGCCGTGGGCGAGGACATCCGCGTTTCGATCCATCCGCAGGGCCTGCACTTCTTCAACGCGGAAACCGGCGAGCGCCTGTAAGAATCGGTGGCGCCGGGCCATGCCCGGCGTCATCGGCAGATCCATGCCCTGCGTGGGTGGGGCGCAGCCTCAGCGCGCCAGGCCATCGAGCAGCGGAATCCGCTGCGCGGGCGCATCGCCGACCTGCAGCGCAGCGTCGCCCGTTTCAAGTGGCAGCACCGCCAGCGCCAGATCGCCGGCCACGCTGGCGATCGTGCCCAGTGCCGTGCCGTCCTGCTGCACGCCGTCACCGGCCTGCGCCGGCGCATGGGTGTGCAGCAGCTGCACCGCGCGCTTGGCCTTGCCGAGGAAGTGGGTGCGGGCGACGATTTCCTGGCCCGGGTAGCAGCCTTTCTTCACGCTGTAGCCGTTCAGACGGTCCAGCCCCAACTGCTGCGGCGTCCACACCTCGCGCTGGCTCTGCTCCAGCCGGGGCAGGCCATACCGCAGGTCAGCCTGGCGCCAGGCCAATACAAAGGCCGCGTCGTCGTCCGGCCCACCGGCCGGGAAGGTGTCAGCGGCACCGATGCGCAGCGCGCGCGGCAGCGCGTCGCTGCCCAGGTCCAGCTCCCAACCGCCTGCATTGGCGGCGATCGCCGCGCCGGTAGCCGCTTCCGGTGCGGTGAACGCGCCGGCCACGGCCAGATCGTCGCGCAGCTGCACCTTGACCTTGCGGCGGAACACGAAACGCTGCAGTTGCGACGCAGTCGCATCCGCGTCGCCATCGGCGAACACCAGCATCACGTGATCCTCAGCCAGCCGGAGCAGCTGGAACACCGCCAGGGTGCGGCCCTTGGCACTCAGCCAGGCGCTCCACTGCCAGTGCTGCTGGGGCAGAGCGAGGACATCGCTGCTGAACTGGGCGTGGGCGAAGGCAGCTGCGTCCACGCCCTGCAGGCTCACCAGCTGGTGGCCCGGAAGGCGTGGATATCCGACGAAAGCAGGGGGCAGGTTGTCAGGCACGTGAACGAGGTCTAAAATTTGTGCGTTGCGAGACCGACCATGATAGGCCAAACAACCCCCACTCCCGACGACGAAACTGAAGCCCCGCTGGTCCCTGCGGCACCCGTGCCCGTGGAACAGGAAAAGGCAGAGGAATTCGGCGGCCGCGGCGGACTCGATCCGGTGCGGTATGGCGATTGGGAGAAAAACGGACGCTGCATCGATTTCTGATCAGCATTGAGCCAACGCGGCCGCGTGCCGCCCAGCCGAGACAACGAGCCCAGCGAATGGCGACCAGACAACGCCCACTTTCCCCGCACCTTCAGGTGTATCGCTGGCAGATTCAGATGGCCACCTCGATCCTGCATCGAGCCACTGGCGTCTTTCTGTCTGTTGGTGCCCTCATCATCGCTGCGGGCCTGCTGGCCCTGATGATGGGGCCCGATTCGTGGAACTGCTTCACCGGCCATGCCGGGGCCTGGTATGGCCGCGTGTTCCTGTTCGCGTGGACATGGTCGTTCGCCTATCACCTGTGCAATGGCATCCGCCATGTGGTGCAGGACTTCGCCATCGGCTTCAGCATCCCCGCCTTCATCCGCAGCAGCTGGCTGTCGGTCATCGGCAGCCTGGTGATCACCCTGCTGGTGTGGGCCTACGTGATGTTTGGAGGTGCCGCGTGAGCAAGTTCCGTACTCCGCTGAAGAACGTGCGTGGCCTGGGTTCGGCCAAGACCGGCACCGAGCACTTCGTGCACCAGCGCCTGACCGCCGCCGCCCTGGTGGTGCTGGGGATCTGGTTCCTGGTCTTCGTGCTGGGCCTGCTGGGTTCCGACTACGCGACCGCCACTGCTGCCATCGCCAAGCCGTGGAACGCGGTGCCGCTGATCGGCCTGCTGATCGCCATGTTCTGGCACGCACAGCTCGGCATGCAGGTTGTGCTGGAAGATTACATCCACGAATCGCTGCTGGCCCTGGTGCTGCAGACCGCGGTGAAGTTCGTCGCCGTGCTCGGCATGATCGTCAGTGTGTTCGCGGTGGGCCGCATCGCCCTCGGCGTTGCCTGAGCCCAGGCACCTACACAGGAATCCAGACTAGATGTCCGCTTACAAGATCACCGAACACAAGTACGACATGGTCGTGGTGGGCGCCGGCGGCGCCGGCCTGCGTGCCACGTTCGGCCTGGCCGCCAAGGGCCTGCAGACCGTGTGCCTGACCAAGGTCTTCCCGACCCGTTCGCACACCGTCGCCGCCCAGGGCGGTATCTCCGCCGCGCTCGGCAACATGGGTGAGGACGACTGGCGTTACCACTTCTTCGACACCATCAAGGGGTCGGACTGGCTGGGCGACCAGGACGCCATCGAATACATGTGCCGTGAGGCCATTCCGGCCATCATCGAGCTCGAGCACTACGGCGTGCCGTTCTCGCGTACCGCCGAAGGCAAGATCTACCAGCGCCCGTTCGGTGGCATGACCACCAAGTACGGCGAAGGCCCGGCGGCGCAGCGCACCTGCGCGGCGGCCGACCGTACCGGCCACGCGATGCTGCATACGCTGTACCAGCAGTCGCTGAAGCACGACGCGCGCTTCATGATCGAGTACTTCGCGCTCGACCTGATCTTCGACGACGAAGGCGTCTGCCGCGGCGTGCTGGCCTTGGACATGTCCGACGGCACGCTGCACCTGTTCCGCGCCCAGGGCGTGGTACTGGCCACCGGCGGCTACGGCCGAGCCTATTTCAGCGCAACTTCCGCGCATACCTGCACCGGCGACGGTGGCGGCCTGGCCATGCGTGCCGGCATCGCCATGCAGGACATGGAGTTCGTGCAGTTCCACCCGACCGGCATCTACGGCGCCGGCTGCCTGATCACCGAGGGTGTCCGCGGTGAAGGTGGCATCCTGCGCAACAGCAGCGGCGAGCGCTTCATGGAGCGCTATGCACCGCATTACAAGGATCTGGCATCGCGCGACGTGGTCAGCCGTTCGATGACCATCGAGATCCGCGAAGGCCGCGGTGTCGGCGAGCACAAGGATCACATCCTGCTCGACCTGACCCACCTGGGCCCGGGCGTGATCGATGACAAGCTGCCGGGCATCGCCGAGAGCGCCCGCATCTTCGCCGGCGTCGACGTGCACAAGCAGCCGATCCCGGTCATCCCGACCGTGCACTACAACATGGGTGGCATCCCGACCAACTACCACGGTGAAGTGGTGCGCAAGGTCGGCGACAACCCCGATGCCGTGGTGCCGGGCCTGTACGCCATCGGCGAAGCCGCCTGCGTGTCCGTGCATGGCGCCAACCGCCTGGGCTCCAACTCGCTGCTGGATCTGGTGGTGTTCGGCCGCGCGGTGGCCAACCGCTGTGCCGAGACCATCAAGCCGGGCGCGGCGCACAAGCCGCTGCCGGCCGATGCCTGCGACAAGGCGCTGGGCCTGCTGGACAAGCTGCGCCACGCCAACGGCGATACCCCGACCTCGGTCATCCGCGACCGCATGCAGCGCACCATGCAGGCCGACGCGGCCGTCTTCCGCACCAGCCAGACGCTGAAGGAAGGCTGCGAGAAGATGGACAAGATCTTCGATTCGTTCCAGGACGTGAAGGTCTCGGACCGTTCGCTGGTGTGGAACTCGGACCTGATCGAGACCTACGAGCTGAACAACCTGCTGCTCAACGCGGTGGCGACGATCAACTCGGCCGAACAGCGCAAGGAAAGCCGCGGCGCGCATGCGCACGAGGACTTCCCGGACCGCGACGACGTCAACTGGCAGAAGCACACCCTGGTCAGCGTCGACGAGAAGGGCAAGTGCAGCTTCGACTACCGTCCGGTGCACATGTACACGTTGACCGATGACGTGTCCGTGGTGCCGCCGAAGCCGCGCGTGTACTGATCCGACCCCGCCTACCATGCAATCCGCGCCTTGAGGGCGCGGGCCGCCTGAGCCAACGAGAGCAGCCATGGCCGAGTTTTCACTCCCCAAGAATTCCAAGATCACGAAGGGCCAGCACTTCCCCGTCAAGAACGGCGGCAAGAACGTGCGTACCTTCAAGATCTACCGCTGGAGTCCGGATGACGACAGCAATCCGCGCACCGATACCTATGAGGTCGATCTGGACGCCTGCGGCCCGATGGTCCTGGACGCGCTGATCAAGATCAAGAACGAGATCGATCCGACCCTGACCTTCCGTCGCTCCTGCCGCGAAGGCATCTGCGGTTCGTGCGCGATGAACATCGACGGCACCAACACGCTGGCCTGCACCCGCGCCATCGCGGACTGCGGCAAGAAGGAAGTGCCGATCTACCCGCTGCCGCACATGAACGTGGTCAAGGATCTGGTTCCGGACCTGACCCACTTCTACGCGCAGTACGCCTCGATCAAGCCGTGGATCCGCACGCAGACGCCGGCGCCGCCGGATCGCGAGCGCCTGCAGTCGCCGGAAGACCGCAAGAAGCTCGATGGCCTGTACGAGTGCATCCTGTGCGCCTGCTGCTCGACCAGCTGCCCGAGCTACTGGTGGAACGGCGAGCGTTACCTGGGGCCGGCGATCCTGCTGCAGGCCTACCGCTGGATCATCGACTCGCGCGATGAGGACACCGGTGCGCGCCTGGACGATCTGGAAGATCCGTTCAAGCTGTACCGCTGCCACACCATCATGAACTGCGCCCGCACCTGCCCGAAGGGCCTGAACCCGGCGCTGGCGATTGCCGAGATCAAGAAGCTCATGATGGAGCGTCGCGCCTGATCCATCCCGCATGCGGCCGCATCGACGGCGGCCGCACGCACCCCAGCCGAGCCACGCCATGCGTGGCTTCGCTGTATCTGGAGGCCTGCAATGGATGAAGAAACCCTGCTGAAGAAGCTGCGCTGGCGCTGCCGGCGTGGCATGCGCGAACTGGACCAGCTGTTCGAACGTTACCTCGACCGCGAATGGAGCGCTGCGCCGACCGAAGAGCGCGAGGTTTTCCTGTTCCTGCTCGACTGTGAGGACGATAAATTGTGGCGCTGGTTCATGGGCTACGAGGTCTGCCCGCATGCGCACGCCATCCCGCTCATGGACAGGATCCGCGCCCTCAAGCCTTGAGTGGCGCCCTTCACGGCTGCAGGCGGGTGCCCAGCTGGCGGTACTGCTCGCCGCCCCCTGGCTGCTGCGCGCTTCGGATCTGCCCCGAGACGCCCTGGTTCCCGTCGTACTGCTGGTCTGGGCGCTGGGCCTGGCCGAGCTCTTCTGGCGCCTGCGCCGGCCGAAGGTGAGGGTGTGCCTGCCGGCGTTGCCCGCTCCGCTGCAGGTGGCGGGGCAGGCGCTGGACGCTCCACAGCTGGTGATCCGCGGCCCGTGGCTGTTGCTGCATGGGCGCCAGGGGCGGCGGCAGCGGCGCCTGCTGTTCTGGCCGGATGTGCTCGATGCCGGGCAGCGACGTGAACTGCGACTGGCCGTCGCCGCACGCGCCGTTTCCCGTCGAGCCCGGTCGATGGCACCATAGGCTGAATCGTCCGGCGTGCCTGCATGTTCAAACCCATTCCCGTGGCCATCGGCCTGCGCTACCTGCGCGCCAAACGCCGCAACGGCTTCATCTCCTTCATTTCGATGGCATCGATCCTGGGCATCGCGCTCGGCGTTACGGTGCTGATCACCACCCTGGCGGTGATGAGCGGCTTCCAGAAGGAAATCCGCAGCCGCCTGCTGCAGATGACGGCGCATACCACCATCAGTCGCGACGGCGAGCCCATGCCGGACTGGATGCGCGTGGTGGACGTGGCCAACAAGGACCCGCGCGTGGCGGGCGCCGCACCCTATATCGAGATCCAGTCGATGATCAGCGGCCCGCGCGTGCAGGGTGCGATCATCCAGGGTATCGACCCGGCACTGGAGCCGAAGGTGTCGGTGATCGACCAGAAGGTGGTCAAGGGCAGCTACGACAGCCTGAAACCCGGCAGCTTCAATCTGCTGCTGGGCAAGGAACTGGCGATCTGGCTGGGCGTCGATGTCGGCGACCAGGTGCTGGTGACCTTCGCCGAAGTGCAGGGCACACCTGCAGGCGCCGTTCCGCGGATGAAGCGCTTCACCGTCAGCGGTATTTTCGAGGCCGGCTACAACGAGGTCGACCGCGGCGTCGGCTTCGCCAACATGAAGGATCTCGAGCGCGTACTGCGCGCCGATGGCGCGACCGGCGTGCGCCTGAAACTGCACGACATGGACCGCTCGCTGGAAGTCGGCGTGGACCTTGCGCAGAACCTTGGCGGCGCCTATCGCGTAAGTGACTGGACCCAGCAGAACGCCAATCTCTACCACTCGCTGCGCATGGAGAAAGTGGTGATGGGCATCCTGCTGTCGCTGATCATCGCCATGGGCGCGTTCAATCTGGTGTCCTCGCAGGTGATGCTGGTCACCGACAAGCAGGCGGACATCGCCATCCTGCGCACGCTTGGCCTGACCCCGGCCGGGGTGATGCAGGTGTTCATGGTGCAGGGCTCGTTGATCGGCATCTTCGGCACGCTGGCCGGACTGATCGGCGGCATCACCCTGACCTTCAACCTGGAACGCATCCTCGGTGCCATCGAGCGCGTGTTCAACGTCAAGCTGCTGCCGGAAGACGTGTACTACATCACCGGCCTGCCGACGGACATGCAGACCGGCGACGTGGTGGTGATCACCGTGGTCGCACTGCTGATGAGCTTCCTGGCCACCCTGTATCCCGCCTGGCGGGCGGCACGCACCCAGCCGGCGGAGGCCCTGCGCTATGAATGAAGCCTTTGACCGCGGCCAGGAAGTGATCCGCGCCGAGCACCTCGGCAAGATCTATGCCGAAGGGCGCATGCAGACCCCGGTGTTCGACGGCCTGAACCTGACCGTCACCGCGGGTGAAACCGTGGCCATCATCGGCGCGTCCGGTGCAGGCAAGAGCACGCTGCTGCACCTGCTGGGGGGACTGGACGTACCCAGTGCCGGCGAGGTGTACGTGGCCGGTCAACGCATGTCGGCGCTGTCGGATACCGCGCGTGGCCTGCTGCGCAACCAGGCGCTGGGCTTTGTCTACCAGTTCCATCACCTGCTGCCGGAATTCACCGCGCTGGAAAACGTGATGATGCCGCTGCTGCTGTCCCGCTCGCATTCGCCGATGTCACAGCGGGCGATGTTCGCCGGCCTGGGCGTGGTGGGGACGGCGCTGGCCAGCATCGTCAACGGGGCCACCGCCTTCGTCCGTGGTCGTCCTGAAGTGGAGGAGGCGGCCGCGCGCGCGACCTTGCTGCTGGAGTCGGTCGGGCTGGGCCATCGCCTGGACCACAAACCGGGCGAGCTTTCCGGTGGCGAGCGCCAGCGTGCGGCGGTGGCGCGCGCGCTGGTGAACCATCCGGCCTGCGTGCTGGGCGACGAGCCGACCGGAAACCTGGACGATCGCACGGCCGGCACCGTGTTCGACCTGATGCTCGAACTCAATCGTGCCCGCCATACCAGCCTGGTGCTGGTCACCCACGACCGCGGTCTGGCGCGGCGCCTGGACCGGGTGCTGGAGCTGCGCGAAGGGCGCCTGCACGAGCTGGCCCACGCCGACGTCTGAGCGGCCGGCAACGTGCACCTCCCGGCGCCTGAACGGTGGCGCCGGGATTCTCGCCGCCCATACCCGGGCAGGCGCATGATGGCCCCCGGTTCCCCGTGGAGATCGACATGAAGACCCCGCTTGTGATCGCAGGGCTCTGCCTTGCCCTGGCCGCGTGTGCGACCACCGGCCGCCTGAGCAGTGCCGAGCGGCTGGACCTGTACCGGGCGCACGCCGGCGCACCGCAGAATGACATGCAGTTCTTCGGCAGCCTCAACGGCTGGACCGAACTGGGCGACAGTGCACTGGCGGTATGGACCCGGCCCAGCGAGGCCTACCTGCTGGAATTGAACGGCCCCTGCCAGGATCTGTCGTTTGCGACCGCCATCGGCCTGACCAGCCGCATGAACCGCGTGTCGGCCCGCTTCGACAAGGTGCTGGTCCGGGACCCGACCGGAGGCCCGCGCCTGCCGTGCTTCATCAGCAGCATCCGCAAGCTTGACGTGAAGGCGCTGCGTGCTTCGGAACAGGAGCTGCGGCAGGCGCAGGTGCAGGAGCGCGAGGAGCCGGCGAACTAGGCCGGCGCCATCTCCGGATCAGGCTTCCGGGATGAAGCCGGCGGGCTTCTCCGCGTCCTTCTCGAACAGGAACTTGACCAGTTCCCCTTCCAGGAACGCGCGGTGCTTCGGGTCGCGCGGTGACAGGCGGTTCTCGTTGATCAGCATGGTCTGGTGCGCCAGCCATGCCGCCCAGGCCTGCTTGCCGATGTGGTTGAAGATGCGCTGGCCCAGTTCGCCCGGATAGGGCACGAAGTCCAGGCCCTCGGCATCGCGTTGTTCGTACTGGCAGAAGACGGTTCGGGGCATGGCACTCACTCGTGGTTGCGGGGTTTCTTGGATCTGCGTTGTGGCGGTTTGATCGCAGTGCCATCAAGCAGCTTGCGGATGGGAGCCGGCAAGCCCAGCGTCGGCAGTTCGTCGGCGGTGACCCAGCGCAGCGAGGATTCTTCCACGCGCAGGCCGCGTACCTGTCGCGACAGGATCTGCAGGTGCAGCCTGTAGTGGCTGAAGGTGTGCTGCAGCACCGGCAGCTCGTCGGCATCTTCCAGCGAGCCGTCCACGTGTGCATCGAACCAGTCCTGCAGCGCTTCACCGGCGTCGGCCTGCGGCAGGGTCCACAGTTGCGCCCAGATGCCGGTCTCCGGTCGCTTCTGCAGCAGCACGCGCTGCTGGGCATCGCGCAGCAGAAGGGCCACGGCTTCGCGTTCGGGCAGGGCCTTGCCTGGCTTCGGCGTGGGCAGCTCGGCGGTCCGGCCTTCGCGGCGCGCCACGCAGTCCTGCTGCTGCGGGCAGATCACGCAGGCGGGCCTGGCGCGGCTGCACACGGTGGCACCGAGGTCCATCTGCGCCTGCGTGTAGTCGGCCATCCGGCCATCCGGCACCTGGGCCGCGTGCGCTTCGGCGATGGCCCACAACTGCTTTTCGATGGCTGGCAGGCCGGGGAAGCCTTCGATGCCGTGATACCGGCTGAGCACGCGCTTGACGTTGCCGTCGAGGATCGGAAACCGGTCGTTCCAGGCCTGGCTGAGGATCGCGCCTGCAGTGCTGCGGCCGATGCCGGGCAGCGCATGCAGCGCGTCGAAATCACGCGGCAGTTCGCCGTCATGCAGTTCCACGCAGCGCTGGGCCGCCGCATGCAGGTTGCGCGCACGGGCGTAGTAGCCCAGCCCGGCCCACTGCGCCATCACTGCATCGTTGCTGGCCGCGGCCAGCGCGGGCAGGGTCGGGAAATGCTGCAGGAACCGCTGGAAGTAGGGGATGACCGTGGCCACCTGGGTCTGCTGCAGCATGATCTCCGACAACCAGACCCGATAGGGGCTGCGCGGATGCTGCCAGGGCAGGTCGTGGCGGCCGTGGTCGTCGAACCAGTGCAGCAGGCGGGCGACGAACGGGTCGCCCGCGGGCACGACGGTGGCCTCAGGCACTGCCAAGCGCTTCGGGCAGCAGCGCGTCGACGAAGGCTTCCGGATCGAATTCACGCAGATCTTCAGGGCGTTCACCGATGCCGGCGAAACGGATCGGAATGCCGAACTCGCGGGCCAGTGCGAACACCACGCCGCCCTTTGCGGTGCCGTCCAGCTTGGTCACCACCAGGCCGGTCACGTTCACCGCGGCGTTGAACTGGCGCAGCTGCGACAGCGCGTTCTGGCCGGTGGTGCCGTCGATCACCATCAGCACCTCGTGCGGCGCAGCGGGATCGATCTTGCCGAGCACACGACGGATCTTGCCCAGCTCGTTCATCAGGCCGGACTGGGTATGCAGGCGGCCGGCGGTATCGGCAATCAGCACCGACGTGCCGCGCGCCTTGCCGGCCTGCAGCGCGTCGTAGGCCACCGAGGCGGCGTCGGCGTTCTGGCCCTGGGCCACCACGGCCACGCCGTTGCGCTCGCCCCAGGCCTGCAGCTGGGCCACGGCAGCGGCACGGAAGGTATCGCCGGCGGCCAGCATCAGGCTGTGCCCGTCGTCCTTGAAGCGCTTGGCCAGCTTGCCGATGGTGGTGGTCTTGCCGACACCGTTGACGCCAACGGTCAGCACCACGAAGGGCCTGGCGTTGCGATCGATCACCAGTGGCCTGGCGACCGGCTGCAGGATCGCGATCAGGTCGGCACGCAGTGCGCCCAGCAGTGCGTTGGCATCGGCGAACTCACGTGCCTTCATGCGTCTGCGCAGGCCTTCGACCAGCTCGGTGGTCGCACCGACGCCGACATCGGCGGTGATCAGCGCGGTTTCCAGTTCGTCCAGCAGGTCATCGTCGAGCTTGGGATTGCGCGAGAACAGGCCGCCAAAGCTGCGCGCGATGGCGCTGTTGCGCAGGCGTTCGCGCCAGCCGGACTTGCCGGCGGGGGCCGGTGCGGCATCCACCAGCACCGGCAGGTCGGCGGCCGGTGCGGAGGGCTGCTGTGCGGGGATCACCGGAGCCAGCGGGGCGAGCACGGCTGCGGCGGCACGTGCCTCGGCCTCGACGTCTTCCGGTGCCAGGACGCGTTCGGTCGCTGCCGGCGCCGGCGGGGACGCCGGGGCAGCGGCGGGCGGCGCCGGGACGGGCACCGCCTCAGCTGGAGCCACGGCTGGCGGGGCGTCGGCTACGACCGTGGTGTCCTCGACGGGCGCGGCCGACGGGAATGCCGCCGCCAGCTCTTCAGCCGAGTAGTGCTGGGTCTTGGGCGCGTCCGGTGTGGCGGCGTCCTGGGGCTTCTTGCGGCGGAAAAAACTGAGCATTGGCAAAAGGCGCTGAAATCAGAGGGATATGCTACCACCCGGGCCCGTCTGCCCGATGTGGACTCAAGGTCGCGGCCGGGCAGCCGCTAATGGCTTCGGAGGGCTGCACCGAGTGGCCCGGAGACCGCCATGGACAACGTGATGGCAACGGCCTGGAGCGGCATGCGGGCCGCAGGGCAAGGCGTGCAGGTGGCCGCGCACAACGTGGCCAACCTGGCGACAGCCGATGCACCGCGCCTGCAGTTGCAGCGCGCGGCGGTGGAACAGGGTGGGGTGCAGACCCGGGTGACCGCTGCCGGCGCCGATCCCGCCGCGCCGCTGGCTGATCTGCTGGCGGCAAACGCGGAGGTGGTGGCCTTCGCCGCCAACGCTTCGCTGGTCCGCCGCCAGGACCAGATGCTGGGGTCGCTGCTGGATCGCCGGGCCTGAGCAGCCCGGCCTGGCAGATGACAGCCAGCGCCTGGCAGCGCCGGGCCATGCCCGGCGACCACCCAGCGTGTCAGGCCGACAGTTCCAGCAGCAGCTTGTTCAGGCGCGCAACGTAGGCGCCCGGGTCCTTCAGGCTGTCGCCGGCCGCGAGCGCGGCCTGGTCGAACAGCACGCGGCCGAGATCATCGAAACGATCACCATCGGCCTCGCCATCGAGCTTGGTGATCAACGGGTGCCCCGGATTGATCTCCAGCACCGGCTTGCTGTCAGGCACCTTCTGGCCGCTGGCTTCCAGGATCTGGCGCATCTGCAGGCCCAGATCCTGTTCGCCGATGGCCAGCACCGCTGGCGAATCGGTCAGCCGGTGCGACACGCGGACTTCGGCCACGTCGTCGCCAAGCACCGCCTTCAGCCGCTCGATCAGGGCCTGCTTGTCCTTGGCCGCCGCTTCCTGTTCCTGCTTGTCCGACTCGGTCTCCAGCGCGCCGAGGTCGAGGTCGCCACGGGCGATGTCGACAAAGCCCTTGCCGTCGAAGTCGGTCAGGTAACCCATCAGCCATTCGTCGATGCGGTCGGTCAGCAGCAGCACTTCCACGCCCTTCTTGCGGAACACTTCCAGGTGCGGGCTGTTGCGGACCTGGCTGTAGCTCTCGCCGGTCAGGTAGTAGATCTTGTCCTGGCCTTCGGCCATGCGACCGATGTAGTCGGCCAGCGAGACGGTCTGGGCATCGCCCTCGCCACGGGTGGAGGCGAAGCGCAGCAGGCCGGCCACCTTCTCGCGGTTGTTGTAGTCCTCGGCCGGTCCTTCCTTCAGCACCTGGCCGAACTCCTTCCAGAACGTGGCGTACTGCTCGGGCTTGTCGGTTGCCAGCTTCTCCAGCATGTCCAGCGAGCGCTTGGTCAGCGCGGCCTTCATCGAATCGATGACCGGGCCGGACTGCAGGATCTCGCGCGAGACGTTCAGCGACAGGTCGTTGGAATCGACCACGCCCTTGATGAAGCGCAGGTACAGCGGCAGGAACTGCTCGGCCTGGTCCATCACGAACACGCGCTGGACATACAGCTTCAGGCCCTTGGGCGCATCGCGGTGATACAGATCGAATGGTGCACGGCCCGGCACGTACAGCAGCGAGGTGTACTCCAGCTTGCCTTCGACCTTGTTGTGGCTCCACGCCAGCGGATCGCTGTGGTCGTGTGCCACGTGCTTGTAGAACTCGCTGTACTCGGCGTCGCTGATCTCGGTGCGCGGACGGGTCCACAGCGCGCTGGCACGGTTGACGGTTTCCCATTCGACCGCCGCGCCCTCTTCACCCCCTTCCTTCGGCATCTGGATCGGCAGGCCGATGTGGTCGGAGTACTTCTTGAGGATGCTGCGCAGGCGCCAGCCATCGGCAAAGTCGTGTTCGCCGTCCTTCAGGTGCAGCACGATGCGGGTGCCGCGCTCGGGCTTGTCGAGGGTCGCGACATCGAAGTCGCCTTCGCCGCGCGAGGTCCAGCGCACGCCTTCGCTGCTGGCCAGGCCGGCCCGCCGCGAGGTGACTTCGACTTTGTCGGCGACGATGAACGCGCTGTAGAAGCCGACACCGAACTGGCCGATCAGCTGCGAGTCCTTCTTCTGGTCGCCGGACAGCTGGCGCAGGAAGTCGCCGGTGCCGGACTTGGCAATGGTGCCGAGGTGGGCGATGGCCTCGGCGCGGCTCATGCCGATGCCGTTGTCCTCGATGGTGATGGTGTGGGCGGCCGGGTCGAAACTCACGCGCACGCGCAGGTCGCTGTCGTCTTCCAGCAGGGACGGCTGGGTCAGCGCCTCGAAGCGCAGCTTGTCGGCCGCGTCGGCGGCATTGGACACCAGCTCGCGCAGGAAGATCTCCTTGTTGGAGTACAGCGAGTGGATCATCAACTGCAGCAGCTGCTTGACTTCGGTCTGGAAGCCAAGGGTTTCGGTCTGGGTCGTCTCGGTCATCGATAGGGCTCCGTGTGCAATGCCGCGCCAGCGCGTGCGGCCTCGCCAAGGGGTAGGGGTGATTGTCCCGAAATCAAGGGGGTTGGTCGGGCAGGGCGGCGCCCTGCACCCGCAGAGGCCAGAGCAAAAGCAACAGCGTGCATTCCGTGGGATGGCGGGGCACTGTGGGTTCGCGGGGGCGCCGTGAATCCGTCCATGGAGGCTTGGTCGCCGCATCCATGCGGCTCACACCCCGCGAACCCACAGTGCCCCGCCTTCGACAGTTGGCCGGTGACCACTAGATCCACGCCATGCGTGGATGAAATCTCTCAGATCTCGAGATCCAAGCCAGGGTCAGATCCGTTTTCCACAGGAAAACGGATCTGACCCCAAGAGCCGTTCCGACAGATCGCAGGAAACGGTCGAAGGCGGGGTGGATCAGGTTGTGGGGGTGTCCGCGGCATGGATGCCGCGGCCAAGCCCCCAGGGATGGGTTCACGGCGTCCCCCACAACCT